>JBKEGM010000027.1:0-16204 GCA_046710005.1 Natrialbaceae archaeon | reverse complement strand
GATATCCTTGCCGGGGGCGGAAGGGTACCCGCGATGAGGCCCCGACCCACGGCCATGTCAGCATCGAACCGCGAATGGTACTTTGTCAAACGACCCGAGGGTGAACCGGACCTGGACAGCTTCGAACTGCGGGAGACCGAACTCCCCGAAGCGCGGTTCGGCGAACTCCTCGTCCGCGTTCGGTACCTGTCGGTCGACCCCTACATGCGCGGGCGAATGCGAGATTCCGAATCGTACGCCGACCCCTGGGCTCTGGGGGAGGTACTGGAAGGGGGAATCGTCGGCGAGGTAGTGGAGAGCAATAGCGACGAGTACGAACCGGGCGATATCGTGACGGGACCGGGAACGTGGGCGGACTACAGCGTCGTCGACGCGGAGGCCGTCCTCCCCGTGGATCCCACGGTCGCGCCACTGCCGGCGCACCTCGGCGTCCTCGGGATGCCAGGGCGAACCGCATACTTCGGACTCCTCGACGTTGGCGATCCAGCCCCTGGCGAGACAGTCGTCGTATCGGGGGCGGCGGGTGCGGTGGGCTCCACGGTCGGACAAATAGCGAAACTGAATGGCTGTCGGGTCGTCGGGTTCGCCGGTTCGGACGAGAAAATATCCTGGCTTACCGATGACCTCGGGTTCGACGCCGGGATCAACTACAAGGAGGCCGACGACCTGCGGGCAGCCCTCGACGACGCCGCCCTCGAAGGCGTGGACGTCTACTTCGATAACGTCGGCGGCCGGATCACGGACGCCGTATTCACGAAACTGAACGTCGACGCCCGCGTCGCCGTCTGCGGGCAGATCGCTCACTACAACGACGAAGGCATCCCGACTGGGCCGCGGAAACTCCCGACCCTCATTCCATCACGAGCGACGGTCCAGGGCTTTCTCGTCAGCGACTACTCCCCCAGGTTCAGGGCAGCGACCGAGCAGCTGGCCAAGTGGGTTGCAGCCGGCAAACTCGACCACCGAGAGTCCGTCGAGACCGGCCTCGAAAACGCGCCCGAGGCGTTTCTCGGCCTCTTCGCCGGCGACAATATCGGGAAGCAGGTCGTGGCGGTCACGGACTAATAGTGATTCGGAGAAGTGTTAATACTCTCATTTTTGACAGAGTCTTGACTTAATTGTCCGATCGAACGAACTGTCGCGCGTGGTTTCCTTGCCTTCATATTGACCCCGTTTGTTAAGTGGCATCGCAAAATACCAGCGGTCATGTCCGAGCCGCCGTCAACGCTGGCGATTGTGACCGGACGATTCGCACCAAACCTCAGTGACGGCGGAAAGAAAGTCGCTGCGACACTGGCGGATCGCGGTATCAGCTCTGAGCCCGTTATGTGGACCGATCAATCGGTAGAGTGGAACAGCTATGATGCTGTACTCCTTCGATCATGTTGGGACTACCCAGAAGACAGGGGCCGATTTCGAGCGATGCTCGGCGAAATCGAACGGGCAGGGATTCCAGTGTGCAATCCGCTCTCCGTAATCAGGTGGAACCTGCACAAAAGCTATCTGACGGCCCTCGCCGACGCAGGTGTCCAGATTCCACCCACCGTCGTGCTTGAACCGGGGACGGATACCTCGCTCGAAAACGTCCTTCGGACCCACGGGTGGGAGGAAGCGGTTGTGAAACCAGCGATCGGCGCGATGTCGTCACAGGTCTGGCGAACGGCCGTAACAGAGGTGGGCGAGTATGAAAGCCAATTCGACGACCTCGTCGGCCATCACGATGTAGTCGTCCAGGAATTCGTCCCTGAGATCACTGACGGAGAACGATCGATCGTGTTCTTCGGCGGGGAGTACAGCCATGCGTGGAACAGTCTGCCAACCGATGACGATATCACAGAGTTCGATGGGAACGATGCTGACTACGAGCCTTCGTCTGCTATCCGGGCACAAGCTGCCACCGCAGTTCAAGCAGCGTGTGATATTCTCGAAATCCAGGCAGGCAGTCACCTTCCGTATGCGAGAGTCGATTACGTTCATCGAGAATCTGAGCTCCTCCTCATGGAACTGGAACTCATTGAGCCGTATCTGGGATTCGAACGGGGTGAGGACACCATCGACCGTTTCTGCGATGCGATCGTGTCGTTCTTCCAGACCGCTCTCGAAGACTAAATCCCGAGGCGGCGCTGCCGTACACCGTGATTCCCTCGGCGAAGATCTAGCGGGGTTTGGACCCGGTTCTGCATGCGCTTTCCGCGGACTCGACATATGGCCCGAACGCGAACCGGTCACCGTCGATGCGGTCGGCCTGGTGTTCAGCAACGACGTCGATAATCCGCCGGCGGGCTGTCGTCCGGTCGCCAACGACAACGAAAATGCTCGTAACTGGCTCGCCTGCCGAGACCACCGTATATGCTCTCGGAGCGGTCGGACTGCTCGTCGTCGGGACTGGCGCGGCCGTCAAAAACCGCCCCCGACTCGGTCCGCGAGATATGGGACGTGCAGAGCATAACCACCTAACCCATCAAGTCGAGGCATCTGAGATGTAACACACGGCACTGGTCTGGATGAGCGCAACCCGTCGTGAGTTAGTGGTTCTCCGGGGATGTTACGGGCACTCCTTTTCCGGCTTGCCTGAACGGTGCCATCGCTACCGTTCTATCGGGAGGTTAATACAGCCATCTGGCAAAGTGCCTCGTATGTCCGAGTCATCTACTATCGACCCTGAAACTGCCGACTGGTTAACCCTCAACGAGGACGAAGAGATTGTTTGGTCTGGGAAACCCCACGAAAGTAGCTTGATCCCGGCGCTTGTCGTCGGACTGCCCCTCTCTCTCGTCCTTATTGGGTTATTCATCATCGCTGGGGCCTATCTCCAGCGCGAGAATACGCAGTACGTTGTGACCACCGATGGGCTCTACAAGAAGACGGGAGTCCTCTCACGTGACGTCCAGCGCATCGATTTCGGAAAGGTCCAGAACACCTCCTACAGCCAGGGATTCTTCGGCTCTCGATTCGGCTACGGAAACGTCGATATCTCGACCGCTGGCGGCTCCGGTATCGAGATGCAGTTCCGGTCAGTCCCCGAACCGCGCGAGGTTCAGGAGCTCATCAACAAACGTGTGAAGGGCAGCCGTGGTGAACCGACGGCGGAATCGGGTGAAACCAAGCGTGACGTACTTGACGAGATCCTCGTCGAACTCAAAGAGATCCGCTCTACTCTCGACGCACAACGGGAGACTGCAGGGAACACATCGGCCACGACGTCCAACACCGGAAATACGGCGCAGGAACAATCGAGTGGCGAGGACGACACCAGCCATAATGCGTTCGTGAGTAGCAATCAGAGTGACGAGGACGCTACTCCCGACGAAGAGTCAGATGATGAACGGTAGCCAGCCATGACGGAGTCGATTGACCCTGCTATCCCGCTCGACACCAAGGAATCGGTCAAGTGGTCCGGGCGCCCGCGGATCACTACCATTTTTCCAACAGTCATGATCGGCGTTATCCTCCTCGTCTTCGGGGTCGTCGTCAGTGTTGCTGGAGAGGCCCTGCTCATCCTCGCAGTCGTTCCACTCGGAGTGGCGATCCCGCTCTGGAAGTATTTCGCTCTCCAGGGCGTGCAGTACGTGATAACGGACGAAGCACTCTACATGAAACGCGGCGTTTTGACCCGGTCTGTCACACAGGCAAATCTCGAAACAGTCCAGAATAGCTCCTTTGGGCAGGGTATTACGGGGTCGATTTTCGGATACGGCTCAGTCATGTTCGAAATCGCTGGTGGGGGCGACCTCTCGTTCCGGGCGATCGAAGACCCTCGTGCAATCCGGGCACTCGTCGATCGAACAGCATCGACCGCCGATGGTCTCGGTGGAGGCGAACGGCGGAGATCCGCTATCCCTGGAGACCTGACGCAGTGGCAGCACATTCGAGAGGAGTTACGAGCGATTCGCAACTCTCTCGAAGGATAGTCGTTCGGAAAGTCTGTGAACGGTTTTGTAAGAGAGGTTTCTCGAATCGAAACCAAGAAAACGAAATCGATCGAGAGATTCTCGGAAGATTCGGGCAATCAAACAAACCCAACCGAGACGGACAAACCTTCATGAGGCTCCGAATACCCCTTCCTACCATGCAACCTACCGGATCCGAGGTAGGAAGGTTCTACTGATGCAACTCGCAATGATCGGCGTCGGGCAAGGGGGTGGAAAAGTCCTCGATACCTTCCTCGAGTACGACGATCGGACCCGTGGGTCAGCCGTCCGGGCACCGCTGGCCGTCAACACGGCCTCGGCGGATCTCATGGGTCTCGAGCAGGTCCCGGAGCGACGCCGAATCCTGATCGGCCAAAGCCGGGTCAAGGGCCACGGCGTCGGCGCGGACAACGAACTGGGGGCGGAAATCGCCGAGGAGGACATCGACGAGCTCCAGAGCGCGATCAACGACGTACCGACCCACGAGATCGACGCGTTCCTGATCGTCGCCGCCCTCGGCGGGGGCACCGGGTCCGGTGCCGCCCCAGTGATCGCAAAACATCTCAAAACCATTTATGCCGAACCCGTGTACGGGCTCGGGATCCTTCCGGGGAACAACGAAGGCGGCATCTACACGCTCAACGCCGCCCGTTCGTTCCAGACGTTCACTCGTGAGGTTGACAACCTCATGGTGTTCGACAACGACGCCTGGCGGGAAACCGGTGAATCCGTCGAAACCGGATTCAAGACGATCAACGAAGAACTCGTGCGCCGGCTGGGGCTACTCTTCGGCGCCGGCGCGATCAGTGACGGCCCGACGCCCGAGAGCGTGGTCGACTCGAGTGAAATCATCAACACGCTCGCCAGCGGTGGCGTCTCCTCGATCGGGTATGCCGTCGACCGGATCGACCGGTCCAGCGATAGGGGGCTGCTCGCCCGGTTCGGCATGGGCTCCAGCGAAGACGTCGACGCAATCGACACCACGAACCGGATCACGAGCCTCGTCCGCAAGGCGACCCTCGGGCGACTGACGTTGCCGTGCGAACTCGAGGGCGTCGAGCGCGCCCTCGTCGTGGTTGCGGGCCCGCCGGAGTACCTGAACCGCAAGGGAATAGAGCGAGGACGGAAGTGGGTGGAAGAACAAACCGGCTCGATGGAGGTTCGAGGCGGCGACTTCCCGCTCCCGGAAGAGGACGACGTTGCTGTTATTGTGATGCTTTCGGGATTGACTGACGTCCCCCGGGTCAAGGAACTCCAGCAGGTGGCGGTCGAGGCGATGCAGAACATCGAGGAGATCCGCGCGGAGAGCGAGGGAAAACTCGAAGGGCTCATCTCTGAAGACGCTGACGACCTCGAACCACTGTTCTAAGGGGCCATCCGGACGTGTTTGGGGTCCGACTACCCGTCCGCCTGACGCCGTCTCCACTCCTCCGGCGGGTCGAAACGGTCGCAGATTCCGTCTCTGGGGGCTATCGACGCTCCTGCGGCCGTCATTGCGGTCCAAAAGGGGATGCTTAAGTGCCTTCATCGGATAGGCTCGGTTACTATGGCAAACGGCAAGTACGCGGCGCGCAAGCTCAAGAAGGATCGCCAGAACCATCGGTGGTCCGACTCGGAGTACGCACGCCGTGAACGCGGACTTCGGGAGAAGTCCGACCCCCTGGAGGGTGCGCCCCAGGGCCGCGGCATCGTCCTCGAAAAGGTGGGCATCGAAGCCAAACAGCCCAACTCGGCGATCCGGAAGTGCGCCCGGGTCCAGCTGATCAAGAACAGCAAACAGGTGACCGCGTTCGCGCCGGGCGACGGCGCCATCTCGTTCATCGACGAGCACGACGAGGTCACCATCGCCGGGATCGGCGGCGCGAAGGGTCGGGCGATGGGCGACCTTTCGGGCGTGAACTACAAGATCGAGAAAGTCAACGGCGTCTCGCTGATCGAACTGGTCCGCGGTAACGCCGAGAAACCGGTGCGATAACCATGTCGGCAGAGGACGCTTCCGAGGCCGAAGCGGAAGAAACCGAGTCCGAGCACGCCGGGGCCAAGCTGTTCGGCGAGTGGGCGGTCACGGGCATCGAGTACTCCGATCCGAGCACCGAGCGCTACATCACGGTCACGCCCATCGCCCACACTATGGGCCGTCACGCGGAAAAGCAATTCGAGAAGTCCGACATCTCGATCGTCGAGCGCCTGATCAACCGACTGATGCAGACGGATGAGAACACGGGCAAGAAACAGCAGACGATGAACATCGTCCGTGAAGCCTTCGACCTCGTCCACGCCCGCACCGAGGAGAACCCCGTCCAGGTGCTCGTTCGGGCCGTCGAAAACGCCGCCCCGCGAGAGGAGACAGTCCGCCTGAAATATGGTGGAATCTCCGTCCCGAAGGCCGTGGACGTCGCCCCGCAGCGTCGCGTCGACCAGGCCGTGATGTTCCTCGCCGAGGGCACGTATGGCGACTCCTTCAAGACCCCGACCGACGCTCACGAGGCGCTGGCCAACCAGCTCGTCGGGGCATCCAACTACGACGTCGGGACCTACGCGATCAACCAGAAAGAAGAGAAAGAGCGCGTCGCGGCTGCCGCACGCTAAGTTCGGTTTTCGTTCCATTCGAGCCCCTCATTTGGCCGACAAAAATTCGGTTCAGCGAACGCTTTAGGCCGGATGGGCCGTCCCCCCGAGCGTGACGGAACTGACGGGAGGGTCGCAAGTCGTTCGCCGGTACTATCTCTATCGAGCGACCGCCACCGTCGGGTTCGTGACCCCGATCTTCACGATCTTCTTGCTCCGGGAACTCTCATACTCGCAACTCGGGGCGCTTTCGGGAGTGTACTCCGCGCTCGTGGTCCTGGGCGAAATCCCGACGGGGTACGTCGGCGATCGGCTGGGCCATCGCAACAGCCTGGTGATCGGCGCCGGGTGCAAGGCGGTGTCCCTGATCGGGTTCGTGGTCGCAGAGACGTTCCCCGCTTTTGTGGTCCTCTACGTGTTCTGGGCAGCTGGGCTCACGTTCGATTCGGGGAGCCGGAGCGCGTGGCTTTACGAGACGCTGGCCGAACGCCTCGACGAGTCGGCGTTCACCCGGGTTCGGGGCCGCGGCGGGTCGATCAACCGTTGGGTTGGTGCGGGAACGATGGTCGTCGGGAGCCTGCTGTACGTCGTGGATCCGCTCTTTCCGTTTGTGGCGGCGACTGGGCTGACACTGCTGGGGATGCCCATTCTGTTTTCCCTCCCTGAGCCCGGGTCGGCCGAACAACGACGGATCGAGACGGGCGAGATCGTTGGGGTGGTCTGGAGCACGTTGTCGGGAGCCTCCCTGCGATCGTTCGTTGCCTACACTGCCCTTGCGCTCGGCAGCGTCTCCGCCGCCCAGCTCTACGTCCAGCCGATCGCCGTGGACGTCCTCTCGGGGATCCAGACCGTCGAAACAATACCGCCGTCCGCCACGCTGGGGATCCTCTACGCGGCGTTCACGGCAGTCGCAGCGGTGGCGAGTTACTATGCCGACGTCGTCGAAGACCGACTCGGTCGGCGACGAACCCTGTTGTTCCTGCCCGTCGGGACGGCAGCCCTGATGATCGTCCCGCTTGCCCTCCCGTTGCTGGCCTTTCCCGCGTTCTTCGCCATGCGGGGCGTCGGCCCTCTCGTCCGCCCCGTCACTCACGCCCATCTCAACGAACACGTCGGATCGGCGGGGCGAGCCACCGTTATCAGCGCGTCGTCGATGATGTTCGGTCTCGTACGGACGCCCCTCTCGCTGGCCGGGGGCGTACTGGCCGACGCGACGTCGGCGCTTGCTGCCGTTTCCGCCTTCGGGGCCGTGTTCCTGATCGGTGGACTCCTTCTGTGGGGGATCGATGGGGCCATCGTCAGGGACGCACAGTGAACTTCAGTCTGCACCCTGCTGGCCGGCGAGCACGTACGAGCGAGTCACGTCGACGAGGGATTTCCGATACTCGCTCGCCGTGGGGTCGACCCCGAGCGTCGAGAACTGTCGTTTGAAACGATCGACGTTGACGGTGGGCGCGTCGTTGGCGGCGGCGTGCGCGAGATCATATAGTTGGTGATCGTCGCGGACGAGGTCGTGACGTTCGACCATAGCGAGTGCGAAGGCCGCGTTCACTGCGGTGATGTCGGGATCGGTGCCGGCGGATGCTACCCGAGTGCCCCCGGTCTGGAAAGAACCGGAAGTGTCAGCCACCGCACTCGCCAGTGCCGATTCGAAGAAGTCGACCAGCTTCCCGCCGGGATCGACGCTGAGGGTGATGTCGTCCGCGTAAATGTCCTTCATGTGATTGGCGATCTGATAACAGTGAGCGATCCGCTGGCGTTCGACCTCCCGGCCTGCCAGTGCAAGGTACAGCACTTCCGCCATCGACTGGACGTGTGAGGGATGGGCCTCTTCGAAGCGCTGCATATGTGCGTACTCGTGGAGGGCGAGTTCCCTGGCCATCGCGCTGGTGGCGGCCTGGCGCGAAATGTTCAGCGTGTGGTAGTCATCGTGGTGGCTCGTCCACGTTCGCTCGTCGGGATCCGCTTGCACCTCGACCCACACCGGCTTCTCGAGGTCGTGTTCGGTCTCGAACACGTCTCGCGCACTGAGAAACGGATTCGGAGCAACCGCCCCGCGTACCCGTACATCCATGGTTGAAATTGGAAAGGGGTGCGGGGGTATGACCCTTACGGCAGCCCGGTCCCCATCATGTCATTTGAAGTCAGGCTTCTTCCTCCACGTCCAGTTCGAACTGTTCGTTCTCGACGACCGCGTTCAGGACCACGCTGGTGTTCGATTCCTTGACGTCCGGGTCCGTCAGCAGCGTCTTGATCTGCCGGTTCATCCCGTCGGTGTTCTCGAACTTACCGATCGCGATGACGTCGTAGTCGCCCGTCACCTCGTAGACGGAGATCATGCCGTCGTACTCGGCGAGTCGGTCGGTGATCTCGGGCAGGGCGTCGCCTTCGATCTTGAGCTGGAGGATCGCGGTGACGTCGTAGCCGAGCGCACCGTAATCGATCCGTGGGGTGAACCCCTGGATGACGCCAGCGTCCTCCAGGGTAGTGAGGTGATTCGAGACTGTCGTCACCGAGACGTCCAGTTGTTCGCCGATCTCCCGGAGACTTGCCCGCCCGTCGCCCATCAGGGCATTCACCAGCCTCGCGTCGAGGTTCTCGTAGGTCATTACCTGGACTCACTCGCCCCAGCCATTAGAATTTAACGAACGTCCACTTTAGAGAGTCCCTTAGGCCATTCAATCAATCAACAGAGTTTTTATGGGGGGAACCATGGAACGATGCATCGATAAAGATGACATCTGATAAAGATTCGACCGATAGGGACGAAGTACTCCGGGCAATCGATGAACGAAACGTCGACTTCCTCCGACTCCAGTTCACTGACATCCTGGGGACGGTTAAGAACGTCTCCATCCCGGCGAGCCAGGCCGAGAAGGCATTCGAGGACGGGATCTACTTCGATGGATCGTCGATCGAAGGGTTCGTTCGGATCCAGGAATCCGACATGCGCCTGGAGCCGGACCCGTCAACGTTCGCGGTGCTTCCGTGGCGTCGCGACGAGAACGGTGCGGCTGCCCGGCTAATTTGTGATGTTATCGACACGAAAACCGGCGAACCGTTCGTCGGCGACCCCCGATACGTCCTCAGGCGGGCACTCGAGCGCGCGCAAGAAATGGGCTACACGCTCAATGCCGGGCCGGAACCCGAGTTTTTCGTCTTCGAAAAAGACGACGACGGGCAGCCGACGACGGTCACCCACGACGCCGGCGGGTACTTCGACCTCGCCCCGAAGGACCTCGCGTCGGACCTCCGCCGGGAGATCGTGGACGTGCTCGACGAGATGGGGTTCCAGGTCGAGGCCAGCCACCACGAAGTCGCCGAAGGGCAACACGAGATCGACTTCAAGTACGCCGACGGGTTGACCACCGCCGACAACATTGCCACGTTCCGAGCGGTCGTCCGGGCCGTCGCTGAAATGCACGACCTGCACGCGACGTTCATGCCAAAGCCGATCGCGGGCATCAATGGCTCGGGGATGCACACGCACCTCTCGCTGTTCACCCAGGACGGCGAGAACGCCTTCTACGACCCGGAGGACGAGTTCCAACTCTCGAGAACGGCCAAGCACTTCCTCGCTGGCATCCTGGAGCACGCGCCAGCGATCACCGCCGTCAGTAACCCCACCGTCAACTCGTACAAGCGTCTGGTCCCCGGCTACGAGGCCCCGGTCTACGTGGCGTGGTCAGACGTGAACCGATCGGTCTTGATCCGCAAGCCGTCCACTCGGGCCCCCGAGGCCGCCCGCATCGAACTCCGGTCACCGGACCCGTCATCCAACCCTTACCTGGCGCTGGCAGTCATGCTCCAGGCTGGCCTCGACGGGATCGAACGTGGACTGGCGGCGCCCGACGCCGTCCGGGAGAACATCTACGAATTCGACGCCGAGAAACGGGAGGAGTACGGTATCGACATGCTCCCCGGGAGCCTTGCGGCAGCCCTTGACGCGCTCAAAAACGACGACGTGATTATAAACGCGCTTGGCCCCCACGTCACCGAGAAGTTCGTCCAGGCCAAACGCCAGGAGTTCGAAGAGTACCGCGCGGCCGTCTCCAAGTGGGAGATCGACCGCTACCTCGAAACGTTTTGAGCCCCTCTCCCCTCGATCCACACCGCAATCGGCCGAATCCCGGGGATTGCGAGGACCGCAGCCGCCACGACCATGGTCGCACTGCCGAGCGCTGGCGCTTCGGGCGCACCCGCCGCCAGCAGACCGAACCCAATCGCCCCGGAGAGCGCGGCAACGGCCAAGATAACGAGCACGGCTCGAAGTATGACCGTACGAGTCGTCGGCCAGGGGTGGACCGGTGCGTCCGTGGCGTCCCACCCGGCCGTCGCACCGATGGCAACCCCGGCGGCCAGCCACCCGTCGGTCCCAGCCTGCAGGCCACCACCGATGGCCGTCAAGCCAAGCGCCAACCAGAGAAACAGTCGTTCGTCACCGCCGACCCGATCGTGTACCATGGCGACGACGGCCAAATATACCAGGCCCAGACCGATTCCCGCTGTCACGTCGACCACATAGTGAACACCGAGGGCCACCCTGGAAAGCGCGACGATGGCCACCAGGGCCGCTGCAGCGGCCACCCGTCGAGGTTTCGAGCTCACGTCCAGCCACCAGGCCAGCGACCCCCAGACCACCGTCGCGCCGGTGGCGTGGCCGCTCGGGAATCCGTAGCCGTCGGCGATCACCTGGTCCTCGAAGAACGGACGGACGAAGGTAGGGACGTCGGCGATCGGAACCGGTGGATTCGTTGGGGGACGGGGGAACGCGAACGCTTGTTTTGCGATCAAAACGATCCCGATGCCCCCCAGGGCTATCCCCACGAGGGCCGCCCCACGGTCCCTGTCGCCGAACCAGAACACCAGGGTCAGCGCGGGGATGAACACGAGGACGTCCCCAAACTGCGTGAGGACGGCCATGAGGACGGCGAGGAGGTCCGGAAGCGCCGTCTGCACCGCGTCGATACCACCGAGACCCCGGCCCATGAATTCAGATCCGGTTCCAGAGCGTACCGACCGCGTTCCGTGCGTGACCGGGGAGCGAGAGGACGTTGAAGACGACGCCCACGATTAGCATCAGCGTGTATAGCCCGAGCGTCGACAGCCAGATAACGATCATCGCGAGGATCGCGAACCCGGCGCTATCCTGGAGGAAGTAAAACGCCCCAATGGTCATCGCACTCCCGTACAGCAAGACGAGATACGGGCCCCAGCCGCGGGCGTAGCCCCGCCGGACGCGCTTGCGGACGTATCGCTTCAGATCGCGCTCGATCTCCTCACGGTGAACCGTCCGATCCTCGATGCCGTCCTCGAACTCGTCGACCTGGTCCTCGAGGTCCTCGAATTCCGTTTCGACCTCATCGACGTCCCCGTCGATTTCCTCGATTTCCGCCCGGAGAGCCTTCAGTTCGGCCTCCAGGGCGGCGACGTCCTCGCCGCCCGGCCAATCGGAATCGGCGTCGTCACCATCCGATTCGACCGACTCTCGATCGGGGCCAGCCCCGGTCGGTGGCCGGTCGGTATCCCGTTCCTCGTCAGCATCGTCCCCGTTCGAGGGCGAGGATGGCCCGGTATCGTCCTCGCTCATTCTTTCGTTTTTACCACTCACCCGTGTGGTTTGAACTTGCCGGTCGAAATTCCGTCGTTCCCGTCTCGAGCGGAGCGCTTATTCCGTCGCCACGCGACCCGCGATGACCGCGTTCAGGACCGCCCCAAGGATCACTAGCATGGCACCGAAGTAAAGCCAGGTGAGGAGCAGCAGGACGCCACCGAGGACGCCGTACAGCGCAAAGTTCCCGGCCGTCGTGGCGTACCAACTGAAGGCCCCGCCCAGCAGTGTCCACCCAATCGCGACCGTCACCGTTCCCGGGAGGGCTTCACGAGCCCACAGGTCCACGTCGGGAAGGACGTAATACAGGGGCAGGAATATCGCAAGTAAGAGGACGACGCCAATCCTGGGCTATGGGCTCCCAATCGCCGCCATAGCGCTCGGCATCGTGTTCATCGACCGCCGAACGGTCTCGGATTGGGGAATGACACTCAACCGCGACTGGTGGGCGGATTTCGGCTAGGGACTCGCCCTCGGGACGGTGCTGGTTTTTTGGAATCTTCGGGGTCTTGTTCCTCGCCGACTGGGTCCGGGTTACAAGGACGTCTAAGACGACCGGCGACCCTGCACTGACCGGTCATCCCGAACGTACTTCTGGTACTCCTGGTCTACCTCGAGGTGGGTATCCTGGAGGAATTTTCCTATCGTGGGTTCCTTCTGACCGACGTTGCCGACGGGCTCGACGGACTGGGGCCAATCCAGGGGTCGGAGTGCTGTCGTGGTGGCCGTCTTGCTCTCCGCCGGGGTTTTCGGGGCGGGCCACCTGAACAATGGGAACGCCTCGCCCTTGAGTACGGCGTTGTTGGCGTTCTCGAGCATCGCGTACGGGTTCGCAGACGTGCTCACCGGACGCCTTGCTGTACCCATCGGGTACCACATTGCCTGGAACCTCGTCGAACGGGTTGTTCTGGGGTTCCCCATCAGCGGAAATCCCAAGCCTGCGACGCTGATAGGGGTCACCGAGCAGGGGCAGACCTGATCACGAAGTACGATGGCAAGACGGATCGGTGTCAGTTGCCGAAAACATGACCGATCCGACAATTTGGCAGCGGCGTCCCAGGGAAAACGCCGCACCAGGCCTCACTCGGTCGCCTCGCGGATTTCGTCGACACTCGCGTCAGTCTTGAATGTCGTGCCACCGTAATGCGCCCGGGAGGCATCGAAGCCCGCCGCCCGAAGCTGTTCGAGGAATTCGTCCATAGCACTCGCCGGACGGCTCCAGACTTTACAGAGGCGGTGCTGGTCGTAGTGGGTCGGCCGGTCGATTTCCGCTTCGAGCGTGTCACAGAGGTCGCGGGCCGTGTCGGCAGTCCCCATTGCTTCGGTTACGTTCTCACGGACAGCAGCAACGAAATCGCGGTCGCGGGTCGGGGCAAGCCAGAGCGGCGCAGCGGTGATGACACGTTCGCCCCCGCAGTTCGGACAGATATCGGGCGGGTGGTGGATCAGGCCCTCCTCGGACTCCCGATAGAGGCAGTCCTGGCAGTGGTGGACGGCCCCGAGTTCGTCGATCGACCGGTTCGCATCGGTCGCCCGATGGGACAGCGAGAGGTACGTCCGAACGTAGTGGCGCGTCGCGTGGGTAAACACCGGCGTCACGCCAACGTCATACCGGGCGGCCGTCCGGGCGAGTGCGGACAGGAGGACGCGAACGCCCATCTCTGGGTGGTAGTCGGTGTTTCGCGGGACTGCCGAGTACGATCGGACCCCGCTCTCGAAGTGGGCACCACACAGCGGCGCGGTGTCGGTGGCCGTGACGGCCACGAGGTGTCGCGCCCCCGAGAAGGCCGCGTCAGCGAACGGCATCGGCGTCCCAAAAGGATCGACGTCGATCACGTCGAAGCGTCGGTCGTGCATCAGCGCGTTGGCATTCCGACGGACCACCTCGCCGTCCAGGTCGTTGCGGTCGAGGTTCTCCCGGCAAAGGTCCGCTGCGTCCGAATCGACGTCACAGAGCGTGGCGTCCCAGCCCTCGGCCGCGGCCCGGACGCCACGAACACCGCTTGCCGCCGTCGCATCGAGATACGTCTCGGCTTTCTCGTTGCGGTCCGCCACCGTCCGCAGGACCGCCACTGTCAGGTCCCGGTTCAACTCCTGGACCGGATTGAAGAACACGTTCTCGCCCTTCCCGTCCTCGGGTTGCTCGGGGACCGAGAGGTCGACGTTCCCTTCGCTCACGTCCATGGTTGTCATCGCGGGGGGGCGGCGAAAAGGGATGCGGTCTGCGTGTAAAAGCGAATCAATTGGACCTCACTGACGTGGAATATCGGGTCAGCCAAGCGACAGCATTCCCTTCGGAAACTCTTCGATAACAGTCCCATGATTCGCAAACGACTTGAGCAGTCGGACGACCGGGAGGATTTTCGCTCGAGGGTGCAAATCCGGCCCCGATCGATGTGATCGATGCTGGTCGCCGGTCAAAAGTGAAAACGTTCGACCCGCCGACCCCGGCGTCACGGTTTGCGAGTCCGAGGGAGCAAACCCCGTGGTCTCTGCCGAGAAATTCCTCGAACCGACCGAACCTGTTTTGTCAGCGCGCTTCGAAGCTTCCTTTCGTAACCGTGCACCCCGTTTTCGACGATGGCTCCATTGCAAGGGGGTGGCTCGCGTGACGCCTGTCGAGGAGTGGCAAGCCGCGCTTGCCGAAGCCGGCGAATTGACTCCGGACATCGTCGAACAGATCATCGACGTCCACGGTGACCGTGGGCAGCAAGCCATCGAGGCGGTGTCCGAAAATCGGGTCAAGGAGTACCGGGACTTCACCGTCGTTGTGGGCCGGGGGGACGAATACATCGTCGAGGACGGTGGCTGTACCTGTAAGGACGCCGAATATAACCTCGATCCCGACGATCCGACAGACCGCTGCTGGCACAGTATCGCCGTGGGAATCGCCGAACGTATCGGGGCCGTCGAACACCACGACATGTGGTACTCCGAGGTTCGTGACTTCCTGTGAGACGGGCGGGATCGGTCTCGCCGTCGATCGACGGTCGAAGGAGTGACGGGCGGTGGCACCGTCACCGTCGTCCATGGATCGGGATCGACTCGTCGGGGCCGCAAAACTGCTCCTGGGCCTCGGGATCGTCGCCGTCGGCATCGTGACAAGCGAGGGAATCGGGACCGGTCTCGTGCTCACGGCCACAGGTAGCGTCCTCATCGCGGGGATCGGCCTCGGCCAACTCGTCGGCATCCTCGCCGTGACCGGCGTCGAAGAGGAGCGATGCTACGTGATCGTCCTCGGGGTAGCGGTACTTCTGGTGGGCGTCTTGATTCTTTTCTTGCCGTAACGCTCCGGCACCCCTACGAATCGACGCACACGTCCACGAAGTTCCTCAGGATCGCCAGCCCGGTCTCTCCGCTTTTCTCGGGGTGGAACTGGGTTCCAAAGACGTTTCCCTCCTCGTTGGCGATAACGCTCGGGAACTCGACGCCGTAATCGGTCGTGGCGACGACTGCCCCGTCGTCGTCTGGGACCGCGTAATAGGAATGGACGAAGTACGCGTAGCTACCCGCCACGGTATCCGTTCGATTTTCAGCGGGAAGGGCAGCCTCGTTGTCGTCATCGAACCCGGACACGAGGGGATGGGTCCGGCGCACGTCGAGTCGGTTCCAGCCCATATGAGGAATCGTTTGCCCCTCGGCAAATCGAACGTTTTCGCCGGGGATCAGATCCAGACCACGAACGGATCCTTCCCCAGCGTGATCGGCCTCCTCGCTCGTCGTCAAGAGCATCTGCATGCCCAGACAGATGCCAAACAGGGGCTGGCCACGGTCGGCAGCGTCGAGCAACGCGTCGCGATACGGCCCGGCGTTTTCGACCCCTTCACGGAACGCTCCAACCCCAGGCAGGACGATGCCGTCGGCGGCAGCGAACCGCTCCGGGTCGTCGGTTATCTCGACGGTCGCCCCGGCGCGTTCGAGTCCCCTGGTAACGCTCCGAAGGTTACCGAGACCGTAATCGACGATGGCGACGGTCACCGACCGGTCCGGCCCTGTTCCCGCAATCATGAGCACTCCTTAGTGAGGGGGTAGCAAGTCCCTTTCCATTGCGGGAAAATCACCACAAGGCACTAGATCACCAAAAAAATACCGAGAAAGTTCAGTATTTCACAAC
>JBKEGM010000026.1:0-16861 GCA_046710005.1 Natrialbaceae archaeon | reverse complement strand
TTATTTCTTTAATGTGACGATTGAACGTGTTTGAACAAGTGTCGAGCGATTCATCCCCACCCTACTCGCTCACCTTCGGTTCGCTCCTTGAGGGTGGGGGCTTCTCTTACAGCCCGCTAACTGGTCACGGGTGACATTTAAATACCGTATATGTGGCGGTAGTATAATACCCCTGCGAGCGCTTTAGATGGGACAATGACCGATCCTTCGGTCGGCAGCGCGTGGAACCCGATCCACTGTGAAGGGACGCCATCCTGTCCGCCTCGGTGTCCGCGCTTCGTCACCGTGGCGGGGATGGCGATCGACCTCAAAGAACACGATCCGCCGCTCGAAGCGGGCCGTGAGCTCCCGGGAATCGAACCGGCACTGGTGGGACCCGACGACCTCGTGGTGTCGGCCGCCATCGACGGGACGCTCGCCGGGGCAGCCTGGATTCGGAGAGTCGAAAGCGGGACGAGACGGGTCAGGATCGTCACCAAAGATGCGGCCGGAGACGAAGTCCCGGCCGAACTGGCACGACAGGTCGTCGCTTACGCCCTCGACGACGGCGCCGACCGTCTCGTCCTCGACAGGTCCGGCGATCCGTTCGAGGCGGCCGGTATTCCGACCGCAACTACCGAGGTCGATGACGTGATTGTCCCGTTGCTCGATCCACGACTCGCGGCATTTTCGGCGTCCCAGGGCCGCGGAGCCGTCCAATTTCCGCGGCCCATTGGCGGGAATGACGCGACGGCCGACGACGATCACCCCGGAATCTCGTCGCGGAAGGCCACCGACGTAACCGCCATCGATCCAGCAAGGGCGGTCGATCCCCCTCCAACGCCGGCGACTGGGCGCGACCTCTCGGGATTGTTCGCCCCGGACCAGGTTGCGCTGGTCGGCGCGACCGAACGCGAAGGGGCGATCGGTCAGTCACTGATGACCAACCTCGAACACTATCCCGGAACGCTCGTCCCCGTCACGCCCCGCACCGACGAGGTGTTCGGGCGGCCCGCGCCGGATTCGCTGGCAGACGTCGAGGATACCGACCTGGCGGTTGTTGCCGTCCCGCGGGACGCCGCCCTCGAGGCGGTCGAAACCGCTGCCGAAACCGGCATCGAGAACCTGGTCGTGGTCTCGGCCGGGTTCGAGGAGGCGGGGGACGCTGGGGCGGAACACGCCCGCCGCCTCCGTCGGACCGCGAGCGCCAACGACCTGAACCTGATCGGGCCGAACTCGATGGGCGTGATGAGCACCGCGTCGGGGTTGAACGCGAGTTTCACCCCCCGGCACCCGCCTCGCGGAGGCGTCTCCCTGCTCAGCCAGTCGGGGGCGTTCATCACGTCCGCGATCGCGTCGGGCGTCGATCGCGGCCTGGGCTTCAGACACATCGTTTCGATCGGGAACAAGGCCGTCCTCGACGAGACCGACTTGCTCCAGTACCTCGACGCCGACCCCGCGACCGACGTGATCGCTGCGTATCTCGAGGATGTCGCCGACGGGGAGCAGTTCGTGGAGGTTGCCCGATCGGTAACCCGGTCGACCCCGGTCGTGATCCTCAAGTCGGGGCGCACGGCCGCAGGGGCCGAGGCGGCCGCCTCCCACACCGGGTCCCTGACCGACCGAGAGGTCGCCGTGAATGCCGCGTTCGATCGAGCAGGCGTCGTCCGCGCGGAATCCACGGACCGACTGTTGGATTACGCCGCCGCCCTGCGAGGTCCCGGGATGACCGAGGAGGGCGAGCAGACCACAGCAGAAGACGCCACCGGGGTCGGGATCGTGACCAACGCCGGTGGGCCGGGCGTCCTGGCAAGCGACGCGGTGGCCGGCCTGAACCTGTCGCTGGCCGCTTTCGACGCGGACACGACCGACGCACTCGAGGACGTGCTCCCGGACGCCGCGTCGGCGGCGAACCCCGTCGACGTGCTGGGGGACGCGGGTCCGGACCGGTTCGGAACCGCGATCGACGCCGTCCTCGGCGATCCCGGGGTCGACCTCGGCCTCCTGTTGACGACGCCCCACCCGGTGATGAATTACGCCGATCTGGTCGGCATCGCGGGACGAAACGCCCACGCCCGGGAGACGCCTGTCCTCTGTTGTCTGATGGACGCCGACGTAGGGGCCACAACCAGGCGGGCGTTGCGGCAGTATAGGGTGCCGAACTATCCCACGCCCGAACGCGCCGCTGCTGCCGCGGCGGCAATCCGAACGCACGCACGGCTCCGGGACGAGCCCACCGTCGAGAAGCCGTCCGTAGACGTCGATCGGGCGGCGATCCGAGACGTTGTTGGACGCGCACGACGGCGGGGCCGGACGCGCCTCGGCGTCGAATCGCTGTCCCTCCTCTCGGCCGCCGGCATCGACGTTCCGGAGTGGGGACTGGCCGACTCGCCGGCCGAGGCCGGGGAGATCGCCAAGCGAATCGACGCGGACCTCGTCCTCAAGGTCGCGAGCCCGGACATCGCCCACAAGGCCGACGTCGGCGGTGTCCGCGTTGGCGTTGCGCCCGGGGACGCCGTCGAGGAGTACGACGCCCTCACGGAGGCCGTCACCGCTGCAAGGCCGGACGCCAGGCTCGACGGCGTTCTCGTCCAGGCGGCCGCGCCGATCGACCGGGGCGTCGAGACCGTCCTCGGCGTCTCGTCGTCATCGTTCGGGTCGCTGGTCGCCTTTGGTCTCGGGGGCGTGTTCGTCGAACACATCGAGGACGTGACCTTCGAGTTGGCACCGGTCGACCGTCGCAAGGCCAGCGAGATGCTCGATTCGATCGATGCTGCGCCGCTCCTCCGAGGAGCTCGGGGGGCTCCGGCGGTCGAGGAGGACGCCCTGGCGAACGCGATCGTCCGTGTGTCGGCGCTCGCCCACGAGGTGCCCGAGATCGCGGAACTGGACGTCAACCCCCTGATCGCGACCCCCGACGGGGCGACGGCCGTCGATCTCCAGGTCGAACTGGATTTCGGCGACTGATCGGCGCGGGGTCCGTTGCGTCGATCGACCGGACGATCCCGCCGGTGCACGAACCTATTTGCTCGCCCCACCGTGTAGGCACCCCATGGCTATTCCCGTCACCGACCGCGTGGCGTCGGTAGACCGATCGAAGATCCGCGTGATGTTCGATATGGCCGAGGAGAGCGACGACCAGGACCTCGTCCGCCTGGAGGTGGGGGAACCCGACTTCGACACGCCCGAGCACATAACGGAAGCGGCGTTCGAGGCCGCGCGCGGCGGCGCGACCCACTACACGTCGAACGCGGGCCTGCCCGAACTCAGGCTGGCCATCGCCGACCGCCTCGAAGACGACCGCGACGTTGCGGTCGATCCGGAAGCGATCACGGTGACGACCGGTGGAATGGAGGCCCTGCACCTGGCGATGCTGGCCGTCGTCGCCCCAAGCGAGGAGGTAATCATCCCGTCGCCGTCCTGGCCGAACTATGCCCAGCAGGCGCGACTCGCAGATGCCCGGCCTGTCGAGGTCCCGATGCCCGAGGAAAGCGGGTTCGATCTCGATCCCAAGCGCGTGATCGAGGCGCTGTCGGCCGACACGGCCCTGGTGGTGCTGAACTCGCCATCCAACCCGACCGGACGGGTGTTCGACGCGGACGCCGTCCGCGAGGTGGTCGACGCGGCGGCGCACCACGACGCCTACGTCATCGCCGACGAGTCCTACGCCGCGCTCACGTACGAGGACGAGTATCGGGGCATCGCCGGCCTGGTCGATCACCCCGACCGGGTGCTGACGGTCGGCACCTGCTCGAAGGAGTACGCGATGACGGGCTGGCGACTGGGCTGGCTCGAGGGCCCCCAGACGGTCATCGACCACGTGACCAAGATCCACGAGTCGACGACCGCGTGTGCCTCCAGCGTGGCCCAGCAAGCTGCCATCGCGGCGCTGACCGGGCCGCGGGAGCCCATCGAGGAAATGCGCGAGGCGTTCCACGAACGGCGGGACCTGGTCGTCGACCGAATCGACGGCTTGCCTGGGCTGTCCTGTCCGCGCCCGGAGGGCGCGTTCTATGCGTTCGTCGACGTGAGTGCCCTGGCGGGTACCTCGATGGACGTCGCCGAGCGACTCCTGAAGGAGTACGGCGTCGTGGTCGCGCCCGGGGACGGGTTCGGGGACGCAGGGCAAGGCCGAATCCGGATCAGTTTCGCCAACAGCCTCGAGCGTCTGGAAACCGGGCTCGATCGAATCGAAACGATGGCTCGAAACGAACTCGGCGACTGATCCTCGGAGGCTACTCCTGTGAACTACCCCGCCCTACTCGTCGCCTTCGGCGACTCCTTCAGGGCGGGGCTTCCTGATTCCACGACGTTGTCAGACTGCGTCTGACAGCCCGTGAGATGTAATCTCACGAACGCGACTTGCAGACACTGACTCTCGATGAGTCGGGTCCACAGCGGTCGCAGTCTCCACGGGCGTTGCTTCGTAGTGACCCACTCCTAGTTTGGCGAGACCGCGAGAAAGAACGTTCAGCGACGCATTGAAATCCCTATCTAGCGTGAACCCGCACGACGGACACGAATGCTCGCGCACCCACAGCGGCTTCTCAACCGTGACGCCACACGACGCACACTCGCGGGTCGTCTCCGCTGGCTCGACTTCGACCACGTGACACCCGTGTTTGCGACCGTGATGCTCGAGAATCCGGATGAACTCACGCCAACCCACTTCGGCCTTGTTCCGCGCGTTCTCATCGCCGTCCAACATCGACTTCACGTCCAGGTCCTCGACGAACACCGCGTCGTACGCGGTCGTGTACGCGTGAGCGAGCTTGTGCTTGTAGTCGCGTTTCTTGTTGCGCATGTCCATGTGGACTGCCGCGACGCGCTGGCGTTGCTTCTCCCAGTTGTTCGACTCGTACTCTTTCCGCGAGAGCGACCGTTGCTCGCGTTCGAGTCGCTCCCGGTCGTCGGACAGATCAAGTCGGTCGATTGATCGCCCGTCCGAGTCGTGGATGAAGTTCAGAATCCCGAGGTCGAGCCCGACTGTGTCATCGGGATCGATCTCTGCGGGATCGGGTTTGTCTGGTTCGTTGCGTTCGACGTTGAACGAGGCGTACCACGCGCCCGTCGCCGCTTGTTTGACGGTGACGTGCTTGATGGTGTCCTCGTCAGGGACGTTGCGATGCAAGCGGATCGGGATTTCCCGGAGATTCCTGACGCGCTTTCGAGTTGAGCATACCGCGAATATGTGACGAGGCGGCCGAGCAAGACGACTTCGAACCACCGGTCCGGACTGAGGCAGTCGCCAATCACGAAGACTAGGGCCACCAGGTCACGACTCCCGAGGACCAGTCACCAGCCACCTTTCCAAAATTCTAACCCAGCGGTTTCGCTTACTCTGTGACAGCCAGAGACTCTCCGACGACTCTACAAATAAGCAAGACGAGTGCCTCGGAGCTTGACCCCGAGGTGGCTCACAACGAGGTAAACACGCTCGCGAAGACGGTGAAGAGAGTCCCCCCCATCGAGACGCCGATCATCACTAGACCGTAGGTGACGCCGTGGTATCCACGCGTTCGTGTCTGGCCGTACGGTCCGCCTGCGGCCCACAGCGCCGCCCCGAGTGAGAAGGAGGCAAGTCCCAGAAACGAGAGCATCCCGGAGGCTGCCTGTGCAATCGGGAGCAGCTCACTGGCACCGTCGGCTCCATATGGCCAGCCCGGCGGGAGGAATTCCGACCCAGCCATGACATACGCGACGAGGTCGTAGAAAGCCGCGAGGCCGAAGATCGCTACGAGTGCCGCACACGCCCCGACGATCATTCCTCGGCAGCGGAGCGACCGACGGACATTCGACCCTGCTGTCCAGTAGCCCATCACCCCGACGACGAGCGTACAGAGGGCGACGTATTTCGCCGTCAACTCGGCGACCACGAACAATCTAAATGCTGTATCCACGATCGTAGCGACAGCCGACATAGGAGTGATTTCTGTTTGTAGCCTTGCTCCTTTCGACAATAAGCACTCAAAACGTGCGCAGTGCGTACGCCGGGTCAAGGGCCCATAGACTCTCCAGATATGGGTACAACGTGGGATTTGAGCCTGTCACTCAGCTTTGCCCCTCAGCTTTGCACGCGGGGAGGTCCGTGATCGGCACCATCCGCCTCTGCCAACGCCTACGTCACGCTATCACTTCAACGTGCAAAGTTGGGTTAATTATATACATTTGGATATTCACGTTAGCGTGTATGTCTGAAACACCAGAAATCACAGACCCGTCAGCGTTCTCGGAAGGTTCGCTCCTCTTACAGGCCGTGTTCACAGTACTCACACTGGGCCTGTATCCGCTGTACTGGACGTACAAGACAGCGAAGATGCTTGACAGGGGAACGAACCAGGATTTGACGCCGGTTCTGGCCTTCATACCCCTGGCGAATATCATCGCTTTCTGGCAGATATCCGAAGCCGCAGAGCCTATTACGGACCAAGATTCGATGCCGGTTTTCCTGCTGTTCCTCTTCTTTGGAATTATTTCTTGGTACTGGGTTCAGAGCGGAATCAACTCCGTGGCGACCCAGTAGTAGCCGCTGCTAGGGTTTTGAAGATTCCCCTGGAACATATGCGCGTTGTATTCATTACTTGCCGGTCTATAGCTATCCATACATGTTATTCAATTGTCTGCTAAATATCGGGCGTACGACGACGGCACTCATACCGTTCCTGAACTACTAATTATAGTGATCGCACATAGGTGCATAGTGGATTAATTCACAATCGCTCTTGCGTAGGAGATTGTTGACGCTGCCGAGCGGTAGCTGTGGAGTCTAAGAGGACAAGGGCACCGCGTCAGCGGTGCCCAACACGAATGATTCCGCTGGATGTGTTTGGGTCGGAATCGGTCGCAGCGGACCTGCTCCAACAGGTTCGCTGGCGTGATGGTGTTACCTGTCCTCGCTGCCGTTCTGACCGGACGGTCAGAAACGGCAGCTACAGAGAATTTCAGCGGTATCTCTGTAAGAATTGCGACCGCACGTTCAACGACAAGACGGGTACGATCTTCGCTCACTCGAAGGTTGCACTCCGTCGGTGGTTATTCTCGATCTATGCGTTTCTCCGATTTAACACGAGTCTCAACCAACTACGGTGCGAAATCGATGTGACACACAAAACGATGCACCGGCGCATCGAGCGTTTCGCCAGAGCGCTCGATGCGCCTTCCCTGGATCTGGTTGGACCGGTCGAAATCGACGAAGTGTACGTCTCTGCCGGGAAGAAAGGCCGCGAGCGCGACCGGGAGTCGCGCTCGCGTGGCCTGTCCACCCGCGGGCGTGGTTCCTACAGTGGCGACAAGCCTCCCGTGTTCATCCTTGCCGACCGCGGTACCGGACAGCGATTCGTGATCCCGGCGAAAGCCGCAGACGAATCGACGATTCGACTCCTGCTGGCCGAGCGCCAGCAGGAGTCGCTGACCGTCTATACTGACGGCTTTCGGGCGTACGAACCGCTCGAAGAAGACGACACATTCGACCGCGAATACGTCGTCCACGGCGAAGGTGAATACGCCGACGACGAGGTCCACGTCAACACCTGCGAGAGCCACGCGTCGCTGACGCGACGGTGGCTCTCGCCACATCGAGGCATCTCGAGGGACAAGTTGACACAGTATCTCAGAGCGTTCCAACTACGCCGGGAACTGTACCGGAAACCGGGCCGAGACGCCCTCAAACACGCTGTCCGAGCGACGCTCTGAAATCAACAATGTGCTACGCATGAGCGATTCACAATTAATCCAGGGGGCTCTGGCTTTTCGGATTCGAAATCCACCCACTAGGCACTACCGCCTGCGTTGGCTACACCACTGTGACCGCGCCATTCTGCTAACCAGCCGCCGAATCGTCCGGCGAGCGCGCCGAGTACAGCCAAGAGGATTAAAACAAGCCCACCAAACGCGAGTGACATCACGATGCTGGCAGCCTGGAACCATAGCGGATTCGGGATATTTGCGACGGCCCAAAGCGCTTCGGGCAGGATCCAAAGCGCCGGGAATCCCCCGATAAGTGCGGCTCGCAGTCCAGTCACCGTGCTATTCCCGCCACGTTGCTTGATCAGATAGCCAGCAAGCGCGCTCCCGACGACGAACATTTCGAGTGCTACATTCTCCGGGGATCGCCACACTTCAAGCGCCGTGAACGGGAGCGCGAGAAGCCCGCCGATGAGGGCGTACTTCCATGATTTAGTCAATTGGAGGGGGCCAATTCGGGCCATATTAGAATATTTGGATCCTTTCATAAAAACCCCCTTCCACTGTTTCTCGTCCGAAGAACACCGTTCTGGAGGGTTTCATAGAAAGATCCTCACGAACATTTTCACCGATGTGCAATTGATCACGAGTGTTCCCACACTGTGGTCGGTGCACCGCTCCACGATGTCCTTACTGAGACTGTTGAGAAAGTGGTCCGTCCGCCGCGCCAAATTCTCGCGGAGCCGCTGGGCCTCATTGCTCGAGCCGTTCTCGCCCTCTGTCTCGTATTCTTGCTGGGGGCAATAATCGTTTCACAGGGGAGACGCCTCGGGTTACCGATTGGCGAGAATACCCCCTGGACCTCAGTGACACAAATCGAGATTTTAGGCAACCCAGCTTACTTTTCCATACTCCGTGACGATCCATTCGACCGAGGTCACCACTCGGTCCCCGCTCAAAACTATGCAACTGAAACAGCTTTTCGCCGTACTCCTGGCAATCGGCCTGTTGACGCCGGTTGCCAGCGCCTACGCGACACCGGAGGATCGCACACCAACTACCGGAGGCGACCCAGCGGTCGACGCCCTCGCCGCGACGAACGAGTCCGAGGAGTACACCCGGCTGTACATCGATACCGACTATCGGCATATGGAGTTGAAGCCGGGGGAATCCGACTCGTTCTCCGTCACTGTCGAAAACGGTGACGACCACGCGGTGGACCTTTCGCCCCACGTGTTCGTCCCGAAGATGGGGAGTCAGCGGCCGGTCAAGCCCGACTGGGTCACGATCGAACCGGGTGACGTCACCCTTGGGCCCGACGAGGAGCGAACCTTCGAAGTCTCTGTTGACGTCCCGAACGACGCCGACCTCGCAAATTACGACGGCACCATCGCGTTCACGGACGAAACGATCTCCTACGAGAATCGTCCGCCCCGACCGGTCCACACGGCTGGTTTCGCACTGTCGGTGTACAAAGAACCGATCGTGAAAATCACGCAGGGCAACTACCTGAACGCCCGTACGCAGGCGGGCGAAACCGTCAGCCGCACGATCACGATCGAAAACACGGGCGACCAGGCCGTTCCCCTGAACCCGCAACTCGATATCGACTCACCACCACACTACTACAGCAGCGGCAACGATCAGGAACTCCAGCGATCCTGGATCGACATCGACGCGCCGTCGCAGGTTCCGGCCGGCGAGTCAGTAGACGTAACCGTCACGATAGACGTGCCCGAGAACGCTGCCTCCGGCCATTACGATACCGAGTTCAGTCTCGGTCTCAAAGATCCGCATCGGCGCGACGACCGCGGGTACTGGCAGCGTATCGATCTTTCGCTGGAAGTCTGGGAACAGCCCGATGAACCGTTCGAGACGACCGTGCAGGTCAGAGAGGACGCTGAAACGATGTCGCTCACGGTGACGGCGAACCGTCACTATCGCCGCCAACAGCAGGCCAGTGTGGAACAGCCGAGTTTCGACGTCGTCTTCGTCGCGCCGAACGGCACCGTCGTGACACCCGAGAAAGTCACCCGGACGAAATCCGGCGGCGTGAACCTCGCAGACGATCGTCGTACCGGTGCGGGTGACGGGACGTACTCGACTGGTGGCGAGCAGTACGAAGTCACCTACGAGGTCTCGAAGCCCGAGTCTGGCGAATGGACGGTGCGGATCATGCCGCACAACGTGATGCACTTCGGCTACGAGATTACGCAAACTCACGAGTAGAGTGTAGAGAAACCGCCGATCAGGCCGGAACAATCGATCCCGTTTCTCCGAATCACGGTCGTGAGCGACGCGAACAACCTCATCGAACATCCAATTAAATCTTTTCCTGGCTCGCAGGGGGAGCGATCCATCAATCTGGAATAAGTATCCTCCCCCGTTAGGGTGACGTGCATGGTCCCCAACGGAATGCGACGATCAACACTAACCATCGCGTTGATCGCAGTAGTCGTACTGAGCGGTTGCTCAGCGGCTGTCGGCCCTCTGAGTGAGAATACCGAACAAACCGTTGCCGAGCAAGCCGAGCAGCGACTAACCGAAATTGACGGGTTCTCTGCCACCAGAATTACGACCGTCACGATAGACGGTGAAACTCGAACCACCAAAGCAGAGGTCTGGATGCGGCCATCCACGAACGAAATGCGTTCTCACGTGGTGTCACCCGAAAAGCAGGCTGGTGACGTCTCCGTTGTTGGAACGGACTCCACGTGGTACTATGATGCCAGCGAAAACGTTGTAACAAAGATGAATATCTCCACCACCAGGTCGAACGAAACGACCATCGGAACGCAGCTGACCGAGCTGATTTCCGAGCGGGAACTCGTTTACGATGGCCAGACAACCATTGACGGCCGTCAGACCCACAAAGTCCGACTCAAGCCCGAGCAGGACTCCGAGCAAGGCGTCGGCATGGCGAACGTGACGATGTGGATCAGCGAAGAGAAACAGTTCCCGGTGAAGATTCGATATTCGACCGCTGGTGAACTGAACATGACGGTCACGATCCGATATACGGATCTGACGATCAACCCTGATATCGACGACGATCGATTCACGTTCGAGCCGCCAGCCAACGCGACGGTGAAAACCCCGTCGATGAACGTCGAATCGTTCGACTCCCGTGAAGCGCTGGACGCCGCAACGAACGTGTCGGTCCCGAATCCGGATCTCCCCGAGGGGTTCAGTTTCGAGCAAGCGACCAAATTCGAGGACTCGTTCAGTGTGACCTATTCCAACGGGTCGGCGTCGATGTTCGTCAGTTACAGCAACGACTCGCAGATGACCCATTCTGATCGCGGTGAGCAAGTCTCTATCGGCGACCACGAGGGGCGATTGGTGGAAAGTGACGCTCTCACACTCGTGCAGTGGACGTGTGACGGCGCGAGATTGACCGTCGCCGGCGACCTTCCCCGCGAATCGATCCTCGAAACGGCCCGGTCCATACAGTGTTCCTGAAGGAGTATCGTCACGCGACCGGATTGACTGGTCGGTCCCGCATGATTTGGCCCTGATCGTTCGGTTCTCAATCTTTCACAATACTTTTCCAACCGAAACCACCCACAAACGATCATATGCCCTCAGCTCCCGCATCGCACCGTACCCTCCTTCTCGTCGGTCTCGTTGTAGCTGTGTCTCTCCTGGCAGGGTGTTCGGTCGGTACCGATGGATCGGAGCTTCCCACGAGCGAGGAAGCTGCCGAGAAAGTGAATTCGATAGATGCGATCGAGGCGACTATCGTGACGTCGATCCGTGACGACACTGGTGAGACCCGGACGAAACTACATACCATCCGTCGTCTGCAGACCGGCGAAGCACGGAGCGTCGCGAAATCCGGAACGTCCAAGGGGATGGTGTCGGTAACGAACGGGTCGACGATCTGGTTGTACAACCGATCGGCAAACCGGGTTCGCAAACTGGAGGTGAATTCCTCGCTCGGCTCTCAGAATGCTACCTTCGAGAGCATCGAGACGATATTCAGCCAGCTCAACGACCAAGAGTCGAGCGAAGAATTGACGCCGGGTGAAATATCACAACTCCCTGTCGTCCCCAAGACCGGAGTTACCGGCGGGAGAGTCGACTCGTCGACCGAGTCGCTGTCGTTCTATGGCAACGTTTCGGTGACCTATAACGGAACGACGTCGGTCCACGGTCGAGAAACCTACGAGGTCCACCTCACGCCGACCGGAAACGAATCGGTCGTCAAAAACACCACCATGTGGTTCGACGCCGAATGGTTCTATCCGATCAAATCCCGAAATATCGTCGAGTTCGATGGTGAGCGGCAAATCGTCGAGACGAGCTACCGCAACGTGACGTTCAACCCCACCATACCGGAGGGGACGTTCGAATTCGAGCCACCAGCAAACGCGACGATCGTCGAAAGCTCCTACGAATCCCAATCCTACGATTCGAGGCCGGAGCTGGCTTCAGCAACCGAAATAAAACTTCCGTCGCCAGATCTTCCTGGAGAATATCGGTTCAAGTCCGGCCGGATCACGGTGAACAATGGAACAGAAACCGTTTCGCTGGAGTACACGAACGGGACGGCAGACGTCCTCATCACGAAACGGCCGATACAGAGCGACTCCACTTCGAGCGATCGCGATCCGGGCGAGTCAATCGACGTTGGCGGTCGGAGCGGCCACGCCGAAACGATTGGCGATCAACACGTCATTTCATGGCAATGCGGGGGATGGGAATACCTCGTAATGGGCGAACAATCCCAGAAAACGTTGCTTGGAATCGCCGAATCGATACAGTGTGTCTGACCCGTTCGAGGGGAATTTGACTGGACAGGCGGTACAAGGCGACTGCCCCGGGACTTACCCCGGGGTGTGTTCACTGAGCCATTGGAAAAGGCCCTCGGTGGCCGCCGAAAACCCACCGTCTCGTGTTCTACTGTTCTGCTGAAATGTGCCGCCCAAATCAGTCGCGTGAGGAGTGCGTTACGGTCGGCTGTAGAGCGAATACGTGATGAACGCAAGCCCGACCAATTGGACGAGTCGAACGACGAGCGTGAACGGGGACCGAATCGACGGGGGGATGTACCCAGCTTGCAAGAGGAGGGTCCCGAAGAACGCGAGCGAGAACGACACAGCAGTCAACAGGAAGAGCCCGATCGAAAGATACCGCATCGGCTGACTGTCGTTTCGCCGAAACCCGCGATAGGCCTGGTACCCGATGAGTAGCCCCAGGAGGGTCGAAGCCAGGGCGGCCGCCAGCGTCGCAAGTTGAACGGGCCCGTATCCCCAGATCATAGGTCCTCCCACATTTTCGTGAAGCGATCGGCAGGATCGTCTTCGACCGAAACACGCCGTTCGAGATCGATGCGGGTCTCGCCGTCCTCGAATTCTATCTCGACATTACGAACTCGTGATTCGTACACGCTGTAATGATGTCCCTCGGGATCTATTCGGGTCTGTTCCGCAACCAGGTCCTGGTCTTCGAGTCGGTTGATCCGACGGTAAATCGTCGATTCGGACGCTTTACACTGTTCGCTGAGCGTTTCTACGGACATGGGTTTGGCACTCGTAGCTGACAGGACGGCACGGGCATACTCGTCTTCGAGCAGGGCGAGCAATTCGTCCTCGTCGCACTCGCTGCTCACACTATCGGTCTCGGCACATGGCGGTATAAAGACCTGCCGTCAATCGCAGAGTCAGCAATTCGAGGTGGGGAACAATACATCGCGAGCGACAAGAGGAAAGAGATGAAATCGACAATGGCCACCTCTCTCGAGGGACAACTGCTGACCCAGCGAAATATCACCATTATCGTCGCGATCGTCATCGCAATTCCGGTTTCGTTTCTCTTCCAGTCGGCTTTTCCGGGGACTGCCGGGAGTTTTCTGTTGTTGTTGACGGTAGGAGTCAGTGTCCCGAAGGCGTATGACGAATATTGGCCAGCCTACAGGCAAACCTGGAAAACAGTCGTCTGGATCGGAGGCGCGGCAGTTGTAACGACGGTCCAGTTTACGGGATTGTTTCTCTTGGGGAGCGAAGTTGCCACGATGTCAGCATCCCTGTCCGCAGGGGTGGCGTTTCTCGTCGTCCACCTCGGAAATTGGGCGTGGTTTACCAACACAAGTCGGTAAGGTTACATCGAGGACCGAAACACGACTGGGATCCTTGATCTCGACAACAAAATCGAATTCCGGTCCGTTTATGTCACAATGACTGGTATTTGCCGGTATGTCCCCGCTGTTGTTGTTCCTTGGAACTCTCATCTCGGTTGGATTAGCGACGGCCGGCTACTATTTTCGTCGAAGAACAGATGATTTGGACTGGCAACGATATCGACGAGGCCTTGCACGAAACTGGATTACCCTGTTTGCTCTCGGCACTCTCGCCGGCCTTCTCGGTACTGCAGAGGATCTCGGGCTCCGTCTCCAGGCCGTTGAGACATTCATCGATGGGACGTTGTTCGGATTTATCGCGTTTGCCGGAACGATGCTGCTGGTCGGATTGGTGTTCCGATTCGTCGATGACCTAACCCTCGATCGGGGCTCCTTGGTGGTGATCAAGCAACCACGTTATCGACGCCTTGGCGTCGCTCTCACCGGTGCAACGGTCGAATCGATCGTGTTCTACGGGTTCGTTCTCGAAGCGATCCTGTCGCGCACTGGTGAGCCGTGGCTCGCCGGGATCGGCGCGACGGCTGGTCTGCTGGTGGCTCGGGGCCGGTGGGGATACAGGAACGTAATCCAATGGCTCCCGGGGGCGCTCGTCCTCGCAGGCATCGCGCTGTGGGCCCGAACGGTCATCGTCATCGTGGCGATCCGTTTTGTGTACGACTCGGTGACCCTGCTTTCGGCAGACACGTCCGATTACGCGGTAGCCGGAGATTCCTGACGCGCTTTCGAGCCACGCATACCACGGCGTTCATTACGTCCGAGTATCAAATCCCCCCGAGAGATTCCAACAGATGACACTCGTAGAGTCGTTCGCCGCCGTCCTTCTCGACGCAGGAGCGGCTGCCCTCCTCGGCTGGACGACCTGGAGTGCGATCCGATCCCGGGAGAAACCCAGTGCAATACCGTTTGCCGCCACGCTCGCCGCACTGACGCTCTGGGCGATATTCGCCATGGTCTCCGAGTTCCCCGGGGCGTCGTCGGCGGGGACGGTCTCGTTACTCTGGGATCTGGGCCAGTTCGGAAGTGCACTGATCATCCCCGCGATCTGGACGATCTATGCACTCAGTTATACTGGGCGAGGGACGGGCCTGACAACCCGGCGAGTCGTCATGTTAGCTGGCGTTGCGCTTCCGGTGCTCCTGGCGGCCGTCGTGATCGCTGTCGGTCCCCCGCAATCGCTCGTTGAGCGGATGCTTGCCGGTATTCTGGGAACGGAATTCCTGTACGTGTTTGGGTTATTCGTGTATGCGACCTATCTCCTCATTGGCCTCGGCCGGCAACACGCTCGCGTCTCGCTGTTCCAGACAACGATTCTCACGTTCGGTGTCGGGGCCCCGTACCTCGTTGCGATGACCACCAGCACGGGGCCACCCGCAGACGGCGTGACGATCGGGTTTCTCGTGGGTGGCGGTCTCCTCGCTGGTGCAGTCAGGCGGTACCCCGTGATGACTGGATTCCCGAAGGCCGATTACGTCGCCAGAACCCGTGTGGTCGAAGCCCTCCAAGAAGCGGTCGTCGTGCTGGACTGGGATGACTACGTTCTCGACGCCAATGCGACGACAGCGGAGTTGTTCGATCCCGGATCAGAGGGTATGATCGGCAAACCGATCCAATCAGTCGTGGGAGATCTCGGCGGGACCGACCTTTCCGCGGGGTCGACTGGGACCCTCACCTTGCAAACGACCCAGGGCCGGCGACGATTCCAGTTTAGCGTGTCCGCCGTCGATTCGGACTACGCTGATTCGGAACGCGGAACTGGTCCGGTTGCCAGAACCGTCCTGTTTCGAGACGTGACCGACCGACAGACCCGAGAACAACGTCTCACGGTTCTCAATCGTGTGCTCCGACACAACCTCCGGAACAAACTGGACGTCGTGTTGGCATACACTGACCGAATCGAAAACGATGATATCCAAAGCGAAATTCAAGAGAATGCGAACGACCTCGTCACGCTAAGCAACAAAGCCAGAGAGGCCGAAGCGGTCATGCAAGCGTTTACGGCCCAACCCGAGCCCGTCGACCTCACCGATATCGCTGCGGACGTCGCCGACCAGTATCGAAGCGAAAACCCAACAAGTGATATTGCTGTGGACTGCCCACACGAACTCGTCGTTTCCTCCCACCGAACAGTACTCGAGCACGTACTGTCCGAACTGGTCGATAACGCACTGGAGCATTCGGATAAATCGTCACCGCAGGTCGAGATACGAGTCACCGAAGACCCCGAGGCAAAAGCCCGTCTCACAGTGGCGGACAACGGTCCCGGAATTCCACAGCGAGAACGCCAGCTCCTGGCTGACGAAACCGAGACCCAACTCGAACACGGGCGCGGAATCGGACTCTGGTTCGTCAACTGGGCGGTCACCCAATTGGGGGGTGACCTGTCGTTCGACGATAACGACGGTGAAGGCAGCACCGTCACAGTCCGTCTCTACGGCAGTCAGTACGAATCCTCAGTCTAGCCCGCCTGAAGGGACGGTCAGGAAATCATGGGGGTGGCAGACAGCGGGTTGGAACCCGGTCGGTCAACGGGACCAAGCAGGCGGCGGCAACGGATGAGAGCCCATTCAGTCCGTGTGGCGAGCACGGACGAATAGTGCTTGGAGCCGATAATACGAGAACCCCTTGCAGTGTTTCAGGCCGTGAAACACAGCCGGAGCCTACCGATCCAACGGGGCATTCCCGACCGTGGCGGTGAATTCTCCGTCGTCCAGTTCGAGAGAGACCGCCTCGACGTCGGTGGTGAACAGCTTCCGGTGATGGCCGTCTGGATGTACTTGGGTGTGGGTCTCGACGAGTCCGGCCGTTTCGAGGCGTTCGAGACGGCGATACACCGTCGGTCTGGAGCCCGCACACAGGTCGACGAGTTCCCGGGCTGGTCGGGGGTCGTCACGGACGGCATTCAGGATCGTTCGGACGTGAGGATCGTCCAGCAACTCGAAAACGATCTCCGGAAAGGGCGACGATTCTGTATCGCCATCAGTACTACGGGAAGCCAATGATGTGGGATCGAACGGAGGCGACATCGATGATCAAATAGAGACTCGGGATACGTCCTGA
>JBKEGM010000025.1:0-17023 GCA_046710005.1 Natrialbaceae archaeon | reverse complement strand
CGCATGACGACGACCGCCTCGTGGACAAGCGTCGAAGCCTCGTGGCCGATGACGTGACAGCCAAGCAGCGTTCCGTCCGATTCGGCCAAAACTTTCGCGAACCCGGTATCGAGTTTCTTCGCCCGTCCCATCGCGGTGTCGGCGAACGAGGCTTTCCCGACGACGTACTCCCGATCCTCCGCGTCGAGATCGGACTCCGTCGCTCCCACGCCACCGATCTGTGGCTCGGCGAACACGGCGTGGGGAACGGCCGTAAAATCGACCGGCCGCCGTCGTCCGTGGACGGCATTGTCGACGACCACCCTACCCTCGTAGTCGCCGGAGTGCTTGAAGAGGAAGTTACCAGCAACGTCGCCCATCGCCCACACGTTCTCGGCCGTCGTTTCCAGGTATTCGTTCGTCTCGACGAACCCCCGGTCGTCCGTCTCGATACCCACCGCGTCGAGGTCGAGGGTGTCGCTGTTGGGTCGACGGCCGACCGCGAGGAGAAGGCGGTCGCCCGCCACTTCCACTTCGTCGCCGTCGTCGGCCGTCGCGGTCACGACGACCCCTTCGTCGCTATCTGACGCGGGTGCGACCGCTGTTCCGCGACGTCCGGTGTACACCACGTGTCGCTCCTCAGCGATTTCGGTGAACGCCTCCGCGACCTCGGGGTCCTCTCGCGGGAGTAGCGTCTCGTGACTCTGGACGATCCGCACGTCCGTCCCCATCGCCTCGAAGAAGTACCCCAGTTCGGCGGCGATGTACCCGCCCCCGACGATCACCAGACTTTCCGGGCGCTCGTCGAGGTACAGCGCGTTTTCGCTCGTGAGAACGTCGACCTCGTCCACGCCGTCGATGGGCGGCACGACCGGGCGGCTTCCGACGGCCACGACGATGCGATCGCCCGTGATCTCCTCATCACCGACCGTGAGGGTGCGCTCGTCGACCACGGTCGCGGGCTCCCGATAGAGTGTGAGTCCGTCCGTCTCGCGATAGCGCGCCGCCATGTCTTCGGCGATCCCTGAGAGGGTCAACTCCACTTCGTCGACGAACCCCTCGAAGTCGATCCCGTCGATCGAGGCGTCGATCCCGAACCGGCCGGCGTCACGGACCGTCTCGGCGACGTTCGCACGCTGGATGAGCATCTTCGACGGGTTGCAGCCGCGGTTCAGACAGGTTCCGCCCAGCGGACCGGGTTCCACGAGTGCGGTGTCCTCGCCCGCCTCCGCCGCGGCCGCGGCGACCGCGTTTCCGGTCCCGCCGCCGATCACGACGACGTCGAAGTCGGTCATCGGCCCTCGTCCTCCCGCCCCGTTTTGCCGGGCCGTTCGATGGATACCGGCTGGTCGAACGCGATCATCACCGATACCCTGGACGCCAAACGTCTTGAAGTTCCGCTTCACGGGGGAAAGCGTCAGAACGTCCCTCGAACAACAATCACCGAAAACCGCCGTCAGCCAAGATCAGCGCCCGACTCACCGCCGTCGAACGATCGGAGCTGTTCGGCGTCGGTGAACGCGTAGTCGGCGATGAGGAAGCTACTCGTCAGGCTGGTCAACCCGCCCGCGGCGAAGATCATGGCCATGATGACGAACTGGTACTCCGCGGCGTATATCGGGTTCGCGCCCGAGAGGACCATCCCGGACATGAGGCCGGGAATCCAGACCCACCCGAGGCTCTTCAGCGAGTCAACCACGGGAATGAGCGACGCCTGGACGCCGCGCTCGACGTACCGGTCAACCGCCTTCGCGGGCGGGACTCCCAGCGCGAGGACGGCCTCGATCTCCTCGCGGTTGTTCTCGAGTTCGCCGGTGAAGCGGTCGAAGGCCAGCGATGCGGTCTTCATCGCGTTCGCGATGATCATGCTCCCCACGGGGAGGAGGTTCCGGACCGTGGGTTCGATGACGCCGGTCGCGGTCATCGTGACGATGACGGTGCCAGCGCCGAGAAAGAGGCTGATCCCCGCGACCCGGAAGGCAGCAGGGAACTCGCCGGCACGGTTATGGGCGATCCAGGCACCACCACCGATCATAAACAGGAGGACGACGCCGCTCCAGGCCAATTGAACGGTGAAGAGCACGCCGACGATCATCCCCATGGCGACGATCTGGAGGAACCCGCGGACCAGGGCGACGCCGAACTCCTTCTCCAGGGAGACGTCGAAGCCCCGGATGTACGTCGCGACGAGGACGAGCACTGCCAGCACCGTCGCGATGCCGACCTGCCAGAGGCCCTTCACGACGATTGGATCCGCCAGGCGATCCGCGATCTGATCGATCATCACGCCCGATCACCCCCTGTTTCGGTGGCCTCAATGGAACCAGCGTCGTCGACCCGGGACGAGTGGACCACCCGACCCTCCTCAAACTCGACGATGCGCTCGCCCAGTCGCCTGGCCTGTGCGCGCTGGTGGCTCACGAACACCGTCGTCATCTCGACGTCCTCGATTACGTCGATGAGAAGGTCCTCGACCTGGGATCGGGTATCGTCGTCGAGGTTGGCGGTCGGTTCGTCAAGCAAGAGGACATCCGGATCGTTGACCAGCGTCCGGGCGATGGCTACTCGCTGGGCCTCGCCACCGGACAGGGTCTTCGCGTCTCGATCCGCGTATCCCGACAGCTCCAGCCGGTCGAGGAGTTCCTCGACCCGACTGCGCGGGACCGATTCCCCGCGCAATCGCGGGCCGACCGTGACGTTCTCAGCGACCGTTCCCTCCCGGAGGGCAGGTGACTGTGGGACGAGGCCAACGCGGCGTCGCAGTTCTTGCGGTGGAAGTTCCCGATAGTCCGTTCCATCGAGCAGAACGGTCCCCTCTGTCGGTTCCGCGAGCCGATCGAGCAATCTGAGAAGGGTCGACTTCCCGGCACCTGAGGGACCGACGATCGCGACGGTGTCGCCGGCGTCGATCGAGAGCGAAAGGTCGTCAACGATCCGGTTCGAGTCGACGACGTAGACTAAACCCCGGATTTCGAGGGTCGCTGGCATCGTTCATTCGGCATTTTCGGCGGGGCCACCATAGAAACCAGTCATTCCCCCCGGGATAATCAAACCGGGACGGCGGGAAATCACTGCCGGGCAATGATGGTGAACCCTTCAAATACACGTTCGGGCGCGACGCTCCGTCAATCACAAAGAGGGATCGTCTCCGACGATGCCAGGTTGGATCGACCCTACTCTTCATGATATATCGTTATATTAGAAAGCGGATATATTCGCTTTAATTGGTAAATGGTAACATTCGAAAACCGGTCGGTTTGGGGCCGTTACCCCTGTTATAGGCCAATAAATTGAGGGCCAGACGTTATATCATTAGATCGAGTAGTAACCTGTTGAAGCCACCCGAATGGTCGTGTCGGGACGAGTCGCGTCCTGACCGTTCTGTTCGGGAATAAGCATAAAAGAGGTGAATACATTGGATCAAATTAGAATACACGGACGGGGTGGACAGGGATCGGTCACGCTGGCGAAGTTACTTGCGCAGGCCGCCCACGAGGAGGGCATCTGGGCGCAAGCGTTCCCTTCCTTCGGGGTGGAGCGCCGGGGCGCACCCATCGAGGCGTTCGCCCGCTTCGACGACAGCAAGATTACCGATCGGAGTCAGGTCGACGAACCGGATTACGTGATCGTCCAGGACGTGAGTCTCCTGGAGTACGTCGATGTCACGGACGGCCTCGACGAGGACGGACTGGTGTTGATCAACACCGGCGCCGATCCCGACGAGGTCGATATCGAGACCGACGCCGAAATCGAAACGGTCGACGCGACCGAGATCGCGCTCGACCACCTTGGCAAACCGATCATGAACACGGCGTTGCTGGGCGCGTTCGCCGGGGCGACCGGGCTGATAGAGCAGGAAAGCATCGAGAACGTCATCGAGAGCGAGTTCGGCGGCGAGATCGGCCAGCAGAACGTTGCCGCATCCACGGACGCGTTCGCGGAGGTAGAAGCATGAGTTCCGAAGACCCCTACGAGAACCTCAAGATCACGACCGGCGCCGTCGTGGAACCGGACACAACACTGGTGAACGAGACCGGATCGTGGCGGCAGTTCCGACCGGTCATCGACCAGAACGCCTGTATCGGGTGTGGCCAGTGTGATACGTTCTGTCCCGACCAGGCGGCCAAGCCGATCGGTGACGGGGACGTTTACGGTATCGACCTCGACTACTGCAAGGGGTGTGGCATCTGCGAAGCGGAATGCCCCGTCGACGCCATCGAAATGATCCGGGAGGAGGCATAACCATGGCCAAAGCAGAGGAACCCGAGGAGGAGACGGAGGTGCTGAAGGGAACGTCCGCCGTCGCGAAAGGCGTGATGTCCATCGATCCCGACGTCGTTTCGGCGTACCCGATCACCCCCCAGACCGGGGTCGTCGAAAAGCTGTCCGAACTGTTTGCCGACGGCCAGATGGACGGCGAGTTCATCAAGGTCGACAGCGAGTTCAACGCGGCCTCGACCTGCATCGGCGCGAGCGCCGCCGGGGCCCGCGTGTTCAGCGCGACGTCCTCGCAGGGCCTGAAGTTGATGAGCGAACCGCTGTTCACGGCGTCGGGCATGCGTCTCCCGATCGTCATGGCCGTGGCGAACCGGTCGCTGTCGGCGCCCCTGTCGATCTGGGCCGACCATACCGACTCCTTCGCCGAGCGCGACGGCGGGATGATCCAGTTCTACGCCGAGGACGTCCAGGAAGCGGTCGATCACGTCCTCCTGGGGTACAAAGTAGCGGAGACGGTCAACCTGCCCGTCATCTCAACCTTCGACGGGTTCATCCTGACCCACGTGCAGGAACCCGTCGATCTCCCCGATGGAACGAAGACGTCCGAATTCCTCCCACCACGCGATCCGAAATACACCCTCGATCCATCCGATCCGAAGACGATGGGTGCCTACGCGCGACCCGAGCACTGGATGGAGACCCGCTACGAGGTCCACCGAGCCCTCAACGAGTCCCGCGACGTCATCGCGGCGGCCGTCGAGGAGTTCGCCGACGTGTTCGATCGGGATTACACAGAGTACGGCGGCATGATCGACACCTACCGGGCAGAGGACGCAGAGTACGTCCTCCTTGCGCTCGGGTCGATCGCCGGAACGATCCGCGAGGTCGTCGACGATTACCGCGCCCGCGGCGAGAAGGTCGGGATGGTCCGACCGCGGATCTTCCGACCGTTCCCCGCCGAAGCGCTCCGCGACGCCCTCGCCGGCAAGGAGGCCGTCGGCATCCTGACGAAGGAAGTCTCGCCGGGCTACGAGAGCGCCCTCGCCGGCGAGGTCAAGGGCGCGCTGTACAGCGCCGACGACCGACCCGCAATCCAGGACTTCATTATCGGGCTGGCTGGCCGTGACGTGACGAAGGACGAAATCTCCGAGATGGTCGAGGAGACCAAGACGACCGATCGGACAATGGAATTCGCCGACGAGGAGTCCTGGCCGCAACTCCGTGAAGAAATCGTCAACGAGGAGGTGGACTTCAAATGAGTTCCGAACATCAGGATCACACCGACGAGATCACCCACGAAGACGACCTGTGGAACCCCGGCCACCGCGCATGTGCCGGCTGCGGCCCCGCACTGGCGATGAAGTACGTCACGGAAGTCGCGGGTGAAGATACGATCGTCTCCAACGCGACCGGGTGCATGGAGGTCGTCTCCACGCCGTACCCCGAGAGCGCGTGGGGGACCAGCTACATCCACAATATCTTCGAGAACGCCGCCAGCGTCGCCGCGGGGGTCGAGGCCGCCTACCAGTCCTTCGATCGGCGCAAGCCGGACGAGTTCACGAGCACGGACGACCTGAACATGATCGCCATTGCCGGGGACGGGGCGACCTCCGACATCGGTTTCCGTGCGCTATCGGGCATGTTGGAGCGCGGCCACGACATCCTCTACATCATGTACGACAACGAGGCGTACATGAACACGGGGATCCAGCGCTCCAGCCAGACGCCGTTCGGGGCCGAGACGACCACCTCGCCCCCGGGGAAGGAAAGCATCGGCAACGACACGCACAAGAAGGACGTCGTCTCGATCGTCGCCGACCACGGTGTGGAGTACGTCGCAACCTCCTCGATCGCCTACCCCCAGGACTATAAAAACAAGATCGAGAAAGCCCTCGAGATCGAGGGGCCGAAATTCATCCACGTCTACGCCCCGTGTCCCGTTGGCTGGGACTTCGAGGCCGACAAGACCGTCGAGATCGCTCGTCTCGCAGTCGAGACCGGGCAATTCCCCGTCTTCGAGATGGAGGACGGCGAGATCACCGAGGTCCGGTCGGTGACGGATCGCAAGCCAGTCGAGGAGGTTCTGAAACATCAGGGGCGCTTCAAGCACCTCTTCGGCGAGGAGAAAGACGAGGAGACCATCGCAGAAATCCAGGGCTTCGTCGACCAGCGTGCCGAAGATCTCGGCATCGACGGCTGAGAACCGGACTGTACTCATCGATTAGCACCCCACGAAAACCGTTCGATTCGGTCATCGACCGACGGTGATCATAGGGTCTGTCCCAGTACCTCGTCAAAGAACTATTGGAGGACCTCGACCGTCGTCGAAAAACGGTCAGTGGAAACCTGCCACCGAAAGCCGCTTTCCCTCGAATCTCTATACAGTCCGAGATTCAATTGATCCTCATCGCTGAGGTCGGTGAATGCCATTTAGTGCGAAAGCGAGTGTAAATATAACACAATCAATCATTATGAAAGTCGGTTCGGTCACCATATTTGGTTGATAAATTCGGCCACCACGAATAAGGGATGACCGAGAGGATGTCGATCCATGCGGGAGTTGAGTGCGACCGAGGTCGATGCCGTCATCGAACGGGAAGGCGTCGGGGTACTCGCACTCTCCGAAAACGACGTGCCGTACTCACTGCCCATGTCCTACGGATACGACAGGACGGGCGAGCGCTTCTTCATGATGTTTGGGGCCAACGGTCGCAAAGCCGAGTACGTCGATGCGAACGACGTGGCCAGTCTCACGATCGTCGAACGGGAAGACTACGTCTGGCGGAGCGTACTGGTCCGAGGAACGATCGACCACGTGCCTGAAGAATTGGAACGACAGGCGTTTGCGGCGCTTGCGACAACCGCAACCTTTCCGACCGACCTTCAGGTCTGGGGAGAGCGACTCGAAGACACAACCCTGACGATGTATGTTCTCGATATCGAAGAACTGACCGGGCGAGAATTCAGGATCTGATTCTGACCAGCGATCGAGGCCCGTCATTGGGAATGAGAAACCGATTACTTGAGCGTGGCGGCAATCCCGACCGTGACTACGCCAATAATGACAGTTCCCAGAAGGGCGAGGCCGAGTCGCATCCCCACGATCGCCGGACCGAAGAACACCAACCCGAACGCGATTCGACCGGCCCCGATCAGACCGTAGCCCAGGAGCATCGTGAGGACGGCGGCGTCGCCAGCACCGTGGTCGGAAACAGTCTCGATAATGGGGTAGACAGCATATGGTCCACTCGGGAAGAGGCCAGTGAGCACGCCAGCACCGACGACGTGGCTCGCAGCTGCGGATCCTCCAAGCCGACCGGTAATCGCTTTCCGAGGAAGGACCGTTCCGATCGCACTCGCCAGCAACAGCGACGCGCCGATTAGCGTGAACAGTTGTCCGAACGTCGTCAGGCCCCTGATTGCGCTTTCTTTGGCAGCGCCAGGATCTGTGAGGAGAAGGCCAGCATACACGGCAACCGTCCCCAGAACGACAACACGCTGCCCCCACTGCCTCCCAATCAGGTAGTCGAGTGGTCGCCCCTCCATGGATCAGACCACCGCCCAGGCCACGAGAGCGAGCAACACGGTTATCGGAACGGCCAGGACGAGTCGACCCCCAATGATTTCGGCGTCGAAGAACACTAGGCCGTACGCAACCCGTCCGATCCCGATCGCTCCATAGCCAGTGAGCATCGCGAGGACCGCCGCGAGACTCGCACCTTGATCGGATATTCCGGCGACGATCGGGTAGACGGCGTAGGGACCGCCTGGCAACAGTCCACCGAGGAGTCCCGCCAGAACGATCCCACCCGGCCCTGCCGACTCGCCCAGGGTCGATTCGACCATCCCAGTTGGGACCAGCGTGCCGATAGCGCTGGCCAGCAGCAGTGCCGCCAGGATAAGCGTGAACAACCGCACGAACGTCCAGGCGCCCTCTTTGGCGCTTGCGCGGGCATCGTCTGGCCGCCTGAGAAGAAGGGCCGCGTACACGACCACCGTCCCGAGAATGACCAGCCGTTGGCCAGCCGAAGAACCGACGAGGACTTCCAGCGGTGACATGGACCACCCTTCGCAGCCTCGACCCATGAGCGTACTCGTTTGGAAAAGGGGGCTATTTACGCAAGAAATCATGTGTTATGGAACCATATCTATCGGCAAAAGCGCAGGACTGAACTGGGACCCGGCGTGCCTCAAACCTCGGGAATCCCCGAAGCCTTTTCGCTTCCAAAAATTGAAGTTACGGGTAGCGACCGGATTGGTAGATCATGATTGACGACACTTTCCTGACAGACGGCGGAGACAGCGGCGATCGACGGACCGACGCGGCCAAATGGGCGGACCGCCAATATCGATCCAACCATGATCCCGATTCAGCAAACGACGAGCGGGTGGAGGTGACTGACTGATGTGTCTCGGCATTCCCGGCCAGATCCAATCGATTGACGGCATGGAGGCGTCGGTCGAGTTCTGGGACGTCGAGAAGGACGTCCGGATCGACATCGTCGGCGACGAGGTCGAGGAAGGCGACTACATCCTCAACCACGCCGGGTTCGCCATCAGGAAGATTCCCGACGAGGAAGTTGAGGAAACGATCAAGCTGTACGAATCGATGCTTCAGGGCGAGGAGGCGGACGGTCTGGAGGAAATCGGCGTTCCCGACGAGGAACTCGGCATCGGTGGTCCCGATGAGTGAGGGCGAAACGCTCCAGTTCCGGGACCCGGAAAAGGCCGACCGCCTGACTGAGCGCCTCGAGACGCTGATGGACGAGATCGGTCACCCGGTCAACGTTATGCACGTCTGTGGCACTCACGAGCAATCGATCGCGAAGTACGGCCTTCGCAGTCGCCTGCCAGACGGGCTCTCGGTCCGGATGGGCCCGGGCTGTCCGGTCTGTGTCACGAACATGCCCGAGGTCGACGAGGCCGTCACGCTGGCGGAGGACGGCAAGATCGTCGCGACCTACGGGGACATGTTCCAGGTCCCAGGAACGGAGAAGAGCCTGGAGGACGCGAAGAGTGAAGGAGCCGACGTGCGTGTCGTCTATAGCGCGAGCGAGGCCCACGAGATCGCCGAGGAGAACCCCGACGAGGACGTGGTCTTCTTCGCGACCGGGTTCGAGACGACCGCCGCGCCGACGGCCGCCATCCTGACCGATGATCCGGCGGACAACTTCTACGTTCTATCGGCACACAAGTACGTGCCCCCGGCGATGGAACTGGTTGCGGAATTACCCGAGACCGACATCGACGGGTTCCTGGCCGCCGGCCACGCCGCGGTCATCACCGGCTACGGCCTCTTCGAGGAATTCGTCGATGACTACGAAATTCCCGTCGTCGTTGGCGGGTTCGAGCCGCTGGACGTTCTACTGGCGCTGGAACGACTTCTGACGTTTATCCGCGACGACGAACCCGGTCTCGACAACGCCTACCGACGGGTCGTGAGCGAGGAAGGCAACGTCGCCGCCCAGGACCGCATGTGGGACGTCTTCGAGAGGACCTCGGGCGAGTGGCGTGGCATCGCCGAGATACCGGGCGCCAACCTCATCGTCAGCGAGGAGTACGCCGCTTTCGACGCCAGGGCGCAGTTCGACGTCGCGCCCGATGTCGGCGAAAGCGACCCGCTGACCGAGCAGTGCATTTGCGGCGACATCATGGCCGGGCAGGCCGACCCCGACGAGTGCGACCTCTTCGGCGAGGAGTGCACCCCGCAGAACCCGGTCGGCGCCTGCATGGTATCGAGCGAAGGGACCTGCAAGATATGGCTGGAATACGGGGGCACGCCCGATCTGTGACCATGAGCGAGGACGGACCCCCGACTACGGACGACGATCCCGACGAAGAGACCATCGGCCACGCTCACGGCGCGGGCGCGAGCCAGATGCGGGACCTCATCCAGGAGCGCATCCTGCCACGGTTCGACGGCGAGTCGCCAGGCGATGGAGTGGGGCTCGCGGCGCTCGACGACGGCGCCGTTCTCCCGCTTGGGGACGGGCAGTCCCTGGTCGTCACGACCGACAGCCACGTCGTTTCCCCGCAGTTTTTCCCCGGCGGTGACATCGGCCGTCTGTCGGTCTCCGGAACGGTCAATGACCTCGCGGTGATGGGCGCGACCCGCCCCGTTTCGCTGACCTGCTCGTTCATCGTCGAGGAGGGCTTTCCACTCTCTCGGTTCGACCGCGTGCTGCAGTCGATGGAGGCGACGTGTGAGGAAGCCGACTGCGCCATCCACACCGGCGACACGAAGGTGATGGGCAGCGGCGACGTCGACGGCATCGCGATCAATACGGCCGCGGTCGGCGTCGTCCCAGACGGCGAGTACGTGGCAGACGCCGGCCTCTCGCCGGGCGACGAGATCATCGTCTCCGGCACCGTCGGCGACCACGGCATCTCCTTGCTCTCCTACCGCGAGGAATTCGACTTCAAGGGCGACCTCGAGAGCGATGTCGCCCCGATCAACGGCATGATCGAGGCCGCGATGGACGCCGGCGAGGTGACGGCGATGAAGGACCCGACGCGAGGCGGTCTCGCCACGTCGCTCAACGAGATGGTCGACAAGGCCGGCGTCGGTGCCGTGATCGACGAGCGCTCGATCCCGGTCACTGGCAGCGTCGCCTCCGCCGGCGAGGTATTGGGCATCGAACCGATGGACGTCGCCAACGAGGGCAAGGTCGTCATGGGCGTCGCCACCGAGGACGCAAAAACCGTCCTCAACGCGATCCGCGAACACCCGATGGGCGAGAACGCAGCCATCGTCGGCGAAGCCGTTGACGAAGAAATCGGTCGGGTCGTCCTCGACACCGGGATCGGCCGGCGCTACCTCAGCGAACCCTCCGGCGAGCCCCTCCCACGGATCTGCTGACATGCACGAGATGAGCATCGCCGACTCGATGATCGAGATTGCCGAGCGGACGGCCGCCGACAACGACGCCGAACGGATCACCGGTCTGACCATCGCGGTCGGCGAAGCGACCCACGTCAACCCCGACCAGCTCGGCCACGCGATCGAAGTGATGGCCGACGCGACGCCAGCCGCCGACGCCGAGATCACCATGGAGACGGTCGACGCCGAGGCGACCTGCGGCTGTGGCTGGTCCGGCGCCCCACCGACGGTCGACGGCGCCTCGATGATCGCGCCCACGTCGAAGTGTCCCGAGTGCGGGAGTCGAACGGAACTGACCCGCGGCGACGAGTGTCGACTCGAAAGTATCACCGTCCCAGACGAGTGAACCCGAACTGAACAACGACCAGTCCAATTCCAAACCATGACCTACCATCACCACTCCCAGCGACCCCCGATCCGCGTGCCGAACCTCGACTATCTCCTCGACCGACTGCCGGCCCTCCGCGCCCACCGCTTCGGGCACGACCACGAGGGCGACGGCGTGACGACCGACGTCGACGAGGACGTGCTCGAACAGTTCCGCGAAGAGGCCGAGAATATTCACGAGCGACTGGCCCACGACCACGGAATCTTCGTCGTGGAGTTCCTCGGAAGCACCGGCAGCGGGAAGACGCGCCTGATCGAACGGCTAGTCGAGCGAGCCCCGGAGGACGAGACGATCGGCGTGATCGTCGGTGACGTAGCCGGGGACGATGACGCAAGCCGCTTTCGCGAACTCGGCGTCCAGGTCGCGAACGTCAACACCGGCAAGGAGTGCCACCTCGACCCGACGTTCCTCGAGGAGGGGCTAGAACAACTCGACCTCAAGGCCCTCGACACGCTGTACGTCGAGAACGTCGGCAACATGGTCTGTCCCGCCGACTTCCCCCTCGGGGCCGAGGCCCGGATACTCGTCGTGAGCACGACCGAGGGCGACGACGTCGTCGGCAAGCACCCGCTGCTCTTCCAGGCATGTGACGCCGCCGTCGTCAATAAGGTCGACATCGCCGAGGCGGTCAACGCCGACGTGGAATCCATGACTGCCGACGTGAACGAAGTGAACCCCGACATGTCGACTTTCGAGACCAGCGCCGAGCACGGCGACGGGCTCGACGAACTCTCGGGCTACGTGGAGGAGGTCCGCGAGGGCGGGCATCATCGTGAGCACGGTCACGAGGCTGATCACGAGCATGGTCACGGGCACGATCATGACCACAAGCACGACCACGGGGAGCACCATCACTCTCACGATCACGGTCACAGCCACGACCACGACGATGAACACGATCACGAGCACGCCGACCACGAGCACCCGCCAGTTTCCGAGGACGAATGACCGACGAGGAGTCCACGACCAGGGCAACGGTCCACGTCACTGGCGTCGTCCAGGGCGTCGGGTTCCGGCCGTTCGTCTACCGGACGGCCGTCGCCCGCGACCTGACCGGGACCGTGAAGAACCTGGGCGATGCGGGCGTCGAGATCGTCCTTGAAGGCACGGACGCCGATGTCGAGGACTTCCTGACGGAACTTCGGGAGGACCCGCCGCCGCTCTCCCGGGTCGACTCCGTCGAAGTCGAGCGATCGGAGCCCGAGGGCGAGGAAGCTTTCGAGATCGTTCGCTCGGCCGAAGCGTCGGGCGGATCCGGGACGATTCCGCCGGACACCGGCATGTGCGATAACTGCCTGGCGGATATGCGGGATCCAGACTCCCGGTACCACGACTACTGGGCGACCGCCTGCGTGGACTGCGGGCCGCGCTACACGGTCATCCGGGGGCTGCCGTACGATCGCCCCCGCACGTCGATGGACGAGTTCCCGATGTGCGCGGACTGCCGCGAAGAGTACGAAAACCCTGCCGATCGCCGCTACCATGCCCAGACGATCGCCTGTCCTCAGTGTGGCCCGTCGCTTTCCCTGGTCGATTCCGACGGTGACGCGTTGGCCGAGGGGTCCGACGACGCGGCCATCGAAGCGGCGGCCGAACGCCTACAGGCCGGCGAACAGGTCGCCATCAAGGGCATCGGGGGCTCCCACCTCGCCTGCGACGCGACTGACCCCGAGGCGGTGCAGACACTGCGCGAGCGGACTGGCCGCCCGACTAAACCATTCGCGCTCATGGCGCCAGACCTTGAAACGATCGAGTCATTCGCTGCGGTGAGCGAAAACGAACGCGAAACGCTCGAAACCGTCCGGCGGCCGATCGTCCTGCTGGAGCAGTCGGGCGACGGCCGGACGGCGGACTGGCTCGACGCAATCTCCCCGGACCTCCATACCGTCGGCGTCATGTTCCCATATTCGGGACTCCACCACCGGCTGTTCGACCACGTCGACGGCCCGCTCGTGATGACCAGCGCCAACATGCCGGGCCGGCCGATGGCCACCACGAGGGACGCCATCCTCACCCGCCTGGGCGACGTGATCGACGCCGCATTGGTCCACGACCGGGAGATCGTCGCCCGCTGTGACGACAGCGTCGTTCGGTTCTCGGGTGGCGACCGCCGGTTCATCCGGCGCTCGCGTGGCTGGGTCCCGGAAGAATTACCACTCCCAGGCGGTGAACCGGACCGCCCGGTCCTCGCCGTCGGTGCCGAGTTCGACACCACGGTGGCGGTCACTCAAGAGGACATGGTGGTCCCCTCGCAGTTCGTCGGCGACGTTGACAACCCATCGACGGTGGCCTTCCTCCGGGAGACGATCGACCACCTGACGGACCTCACCGGCGTCCAGCCCCGGACCGTCGCCTGCGACATGCACCCCGAGTTCCTCACGACTGAGGTCGCCGAGGACTACGCCGGCGATGGCGTGATCGGGCCGATGCGTGTCCAGCACCATCACGCCCACGCGACCTCGCTGCTCGCCGAGCACGGCCGGGACCGTGCGATCGTGATCACTGCAGACGGCACCGGCTATGGGCCTGACGGGTCGATTTGGGGCGGGGAGGTACTCGACGCCTGGCTCGAAGGGTACGATCGCGTCGGTGGCCTCGATACCTTCCACCTCCCCGGTGGGAGGTCCGCCGTCGAAAAGCCGCCACGGATCCTCGCCAGTCTCCTCCAGAACGAGGACCGAATCGACGACCTTCTCGTCGAACGCGGCGCGGTCGATTCGGCCGACGCTGCCACGACGGTCCGTCAGCAACTCGATCAGGAAGTCAATGCTCCCGAGACCACGAGCGCGGGCCGGACCCTCGACGCCGTCAGCGCCCTCCTCGACGTGTGCACCGAACGCGGTTACGAGGGCGAACCGGCAATGCGTCTCGAAGCAGTCGCAGCCGAGGGGACGCCCCTCGACTACGATGTCCCGTTCGCCACCCGGGAAGGGGCCCGGGTCGTGGACGTGCAGATGCTCGTTCGGGACGCCGACCGTATGGCTCACGAGGACGACTATGCAATTGAGGACGTGGCCGCTACCGTCCAGACCGCGCTGGCCCGTGGGCTGGCCGAGTTGGCGATCGAAGCAGCCGAGAACAAAGGGATCGAGGCGGTCGGCTTCTCCGGCGGCGTCGCGTATAACGACGCCATTACCCGGTCGATTGGCGAGGCCGTCGAAGCGGCCGACCTCGAGTTCATCGCCCACGATCGCGTGCCGCCCGGCGACGGCGGCATCGCGTACGGCCAAGCTGTCATTGCGGCCGCCCGCCAATAGACAGGGGCCGGTCACTCATTTTCGAAACGGTCCCGAGGAGCGATTTACCGCCGTGATCGTTCGAGGTCGTAGGACCGATCGATAGACTCGTCGTTCGCGTCCAGCACGTCCTCGACCGTGGAAGCGTCCCCGACGTCGACGTCTTCGGTCGCGATGAGGTGCCTGACCTGGCGTTCGAACTCCGCTTCGCTAATCTCTCCCTTAGCGTATCGCTCCCGGAGCACTTCGAGCGGGTCAGTACTGGTTGCCGACTCGTCAGTTGTGGCCGACAACGCATCACCCAGAATGGCAAGCACCGGGACGAGGAAAAACCAGCCGATCACGAAGGTCGCCATCGCGAGTGTTTCGAGCCCCAGAAAGAACAGCATGATTCCGACCGGCAAGGTGACGACGGCGACGAGCGGGACGAGCAGATCCTCGAGCAGATTCATGGAAGCGTTCCGTCGGCTATTCGGGTGCCGTCCCAAAACAGTTTTGGCGGTCGTTCACCGGATGACACGCCGACGCTACGGCCCGTCGAAGAACCCATCGGATCCGTGGTCGTCCTGCCACGCGAATGCGAAGGTCCTGATCGCTGGCAGTCGTCGCAGCGAACGACCGTCCGCGGCCTGGCCGGTCACGCCGTCCCACGTCGTGCCGTCGCCCGAAAACCGGCCGTCCATCTCCGTGGATCGGAACTCGTGACCCGGGTCCGCGTACGCATGCAAGCCGTCGGGCGTGGCGAAAACGAGGACCCCGAGGTCGCCGACGCTGGCGGTGACGACCCCGCCGGCCTCCTCGATAGCTGGCCGGGGGAAACCGAGTGCCGCCTCGTCCGCTTGCACGCCGATTACGATCGTTTTGGGATCGAAATCGGTGCGATTCCACTCGCGGGAACTCCCGCCGTGGAGCGCCCGGAGCCCGAACCCGTCGCTCTCGACGTACTCCCGGTAGGGATTTTCGTCATAGTCGATCGGTTCCTGATCGGTTCCGGAACCGGCTGTTTCGCTCTCGCCACCCGGCGGCGCGAGTACCTGGCCAGACGGACGAACCTGACGGAACCGGTCGAACGTCGTCACCCAGGCCGGTTCGGCGGACAGTTCAGCCCCGTCCATTGGCCCCTCGATGGCCACCCCGGTGGACTGTCGCCAGAGACTGTCGGTTTCCCGGTCGTACATCACGAGGTTGTCCTTGACCAGTTTGCCAGACACGCCGAACGTTAGCGTCCGGCCGTCGATCACCCGATCGTAGGCGACGGCAGTCCCACAAAGGGGACACCACGTGACCGCTATCGGGTGGCCGTCGCGCTCGGTATTGACGATTTCGTGGAAGTCGAGATATCGAAAGGGATAGGCACGCGAGGGGTCGCCGTCCACGCCGATCACCTGATCATCCGACTCGCCGACATAGGCGTCAGCGGCGAAAAATTCCGGATCGTCGACGCTCGGAATGGCATCCTTCGGAACGACCTGCCGAATTCTCATGGCCGCCCGTTACGACCATGGGGCTTAAAAACCAGCGACGGAGTGTATCTTGGTTACCAGGCCGAATCCTCGGTATACCGCCCCACGATCAGGCCAATTCGAACGTCAACCGCTCCTCGTCCGCGCCCTTCGTCTTCCGGTCCACGATTGAAAATTCGCCACACCTCTCCGTGTTCTCGACGTGAGTTCCGGCGCAGGCCACCCGGTCGTACGTATCGTCTTCCGGGCCGATTTCCACGATCCGCAGTTGGGTAATCGAGTCTGGAAGAAGGTCGATTCGGGTGCGATCCGTGTCGAGTTCCACCTCCGCGCGCTCGCGATCCATCTCGTCCCACCGGACCGGGAGGGCCGCCTCGATCAGATCGTTGACTTGCGCACCGATGGCGTCGAGATCAGCGTCCGTGAACCGGTCGTACTCGAAGTCGATCCGGGCCCGGTCGTGGTACAGCTGGTTCCCGCTCGTCATGGCGTCGAACTCCTCGAGGACGACCGCCGAAAGCAGGTGCTGAGCCGTGTGATAGCGCATGTGGGCGTAGCGTCGATTCCAGTCGAGTTCCCCGACGACCGTCGTCCCCTCCACTGGCGGCTCGCCGTCGAGATGGTGGTAGATCGTGTCCTGCTTCTGGACGTCACTCACGCGCCACTCGCGGCCGTCCTCGGTCCGAAGCCACCCGCGATCAGCCGGTTGTCCCCCACCCTCCGGATAAAACGCCGTAGCGTCGAGGACGACCCGATCGTCGACGACGCGTTCGATCGTCGCTTCGAACTCGCGTTCGTTGGAATCCTCGAGGAAGCGTTCTTCGGTCATGTCGCATGGGGAGGGCCGGAATCCACTTAA
>JBKEGM010000024.1:0-17046 GCA_046710005.1 Natrialbaceae archaeon | reverse complement strand
CGGGCCACCCGGCATCCACCAGGGTGCAGCCGCCATCGTCGACGAGGTACACGTTTGGTTTGTCACGGGTTTGGCAATCCACGTGCCAGAGGCCCTCCGAAAGTTTTGCCGCTATCAAGGGCACTTTGGTATCGATACCCGTGTGGTTTTCGTCGATACGATTGGACACTGATATCGGACACCCGGTAAACGACGGGATTCTCCTGCTGCATTACGGTAGAACAACTCAGAACCTCTGCCACAGGCGTATCAGCTACCCCGCGCCGACACAAGTTTCATATCCGTGGCTCTGTGGCTTCCGTGTATGCTTGAAGCAGAGTTCGAAGTCTGTGCTGAGTGTGGAAATCTACACATGGAAGGTGGTCCCGCCCCGGATCATCTATCCGAATGCGGGGTCTGTGGCGGCGACCTGCGTGACATGGAGTTAGACGATCTGATCGGGTTGTAGTAGCCGGATTTATACGTCCAGCCTCAAATTTCGTCCGTATGAGACATTTCGGGCTCAAGATCCGGATGGCCCTCGTCGGTGCCATCCTCGCGGGATTCTACCTCGTCGCCGTCGCTGCCGCGATGGTGGCGTTCGGCCAGGGTATCCTCCCGTTCGCCATCGTCGGCAGTCTCCTCCTCGTCGGTATCCAGTACAAGATCGGGAAGTGGGCCGCCTTACGGAGCGTCGGTGCCGAGGACCTCCCCGAGAACCAGTACTCGCAGATCCACCAGTTCGTCGAACAGATTTGCCGCGACAAGAACATGGAGAAACCGTCGCTGAAGATCGCCAACATGGGTGTGCCGAACGCGTTCGCTGTCGGCCGCCGCGGCAACGGTACCGTCGTCATCTCTCGGGAACTCATCCAACTGCTCGACCGCGACGAACTTGAGGGCGTCGTCGCCCACGAACTCGCGCACATCGACAACCGTGACGTCATCACGATGCAACTCGGGCAAGGCATCGCCTCGATTGTCGCCATCGTCGCGCAGTTCGCTGTCCTGTTCACGGGCGATAACGACCTCGCGGACTTCTTTCTCGCCATCATCGTCGGTAACATCGTCCAGTTCGTCGTGATGATTTTCGTCCTAGCCATCTCGCGGTACCGCGAGTATGTTGCCGACGCCGATGCGAGACGTGCTATCGGTTCCGGCGACCCCCTCGCCCGCGCCCTTGAGAAAATCGATCAGGGCAACAAGCAAGCCCGCGAGTCGGCCCAGAATGCCCAGCGAGGTCGTGGCCGTGCTCGCGGTGACCGGCGCCGCGACGCGAACGTCGACCAACAGGTGAGCGCGCTCTGCATCTCCAGTCCCGACCGTGGCTTCCTCCAGCGAATCGTCTCGACGCACCCGCCGATGGAGAAGCGCATTGAACGGCTTCGCTCGTAGATGCCCGGGGTCCGTGAACTCCTCGCAGTTGTCCTCGGCGCCGCGCTCGGCGTCGCGTTCCTCGCTGCGCCGCGAACTATGCTCCGGCTGTCCGTGTTCGTCGGCCCGAACCGTCGACGCCGCGGTGATTATGGCACTGACGAAGCGATTCCTGCCTGGTGGACGTGGGCCGCCCATGGGCTTGGTGTCGTCTGTCTCGCAATAGCTGCGTTCATCGCCTACCAGACGTACGCCTAACCACTCTGTCTACAGGTTTGGGAACGTGGGTTGAGGACCTGTGCTGGGATGTGAGTCTGCGTCGTCCGATTTTCCGTTTAGAGAACGTATCCTGGACACCTGGGCGAAACGAATAGTCATACCCAGAGAACCCCCTCCGGCAGCACCCATTACCTGGGATGGAAAGCATCCGATAAACGAACTCCTGAAATGGGTCACGGACGACAAAAGACATTGAACTGCTACGAACCCCTTCGTGGCACCCATCATCTAAGGGTTGCGCCAGGTTGTATCGGGTCTAGGTGAAGAGGCCGACCTTCATTGCCACCAGTACAAATGTGCTGGCGCCACAATGGAACGCCGCTGTCCAGATAACCCACACTGCGCTGGCGATAGGGAATGTAGACTTGTTTCCTATTTCACCATATTTATTTACTTTCCATTAAACCTGAATTTTGGAGCGAATGTCAACAGAAGAATTGGAGGATTTCCTCATCCTCCGCGACCTGCCTGAACCGATTACCGAAAACGAGCTCGACGCAGCCGCTGAGACGTCTGGCGATGTGGTTCAAGAACTCCGAGACGAAGGTGTCGATATCCGCTGGGTAGAATCCGAGGTCATGACGAACGAAGCCGGGAAAATTACGGGGACGTTCTGTCACTATCAGGCAGAAGATAAGGAAGCGGTCCGAGAACATGCCGAGCGTGCAGGCCTTCCCGCAACGCGGATCGATCGACGCGGACAGTCGCTTGAAGGGGAATAATCCTCACGATTGTACAATTTCGGATGATGTTGATGAGGCGGGGACGGGACAACCGATCTGGGAGTGCCGAGAGTGCGGTGCGTGTCGCTATGGGCCGAATCCATCGACGCGCTATCCATCTTAACCAACAGAATGACCAATGATTTCCCAGTGTTGGTTAATAGACGCACTCAGTTCCACAGCTACCCGCAGCTGGAGATGTTTCTTTGCGCCGTGAATCGGCGAGGCGCTTCAAATGGACCCACCCAACACACCCGGATATCGACTGCACCGTTCACTCACCAATCTCAACCGCATCGAGACTGCAGGACTCGACGACGCAGATCAAGAGCGAATCGAGACAGCGTGAACTCTCCTCCAGGATGTGTGGGCTCTCTCACTCGCAACACAGCGGGGACGCCGATAGACAGGTCGAGTCTTGAACGGTGTCGCAACGGGAAATTTGGCTGGATCGCTTTGGAGATTGTTTATCGCCCCCAGGATGGGTGCGGGGCGAACCAGTCGCGGACGGTCTGCGAGGGGGAAACAGATGCGGTCAAGTCCACAGGAACTCGAAAAATGATCGCCGACAACAGGCGGACAGCGAGCTGTCGGGCCCTTCCACGACGATGACTCGGCTGAGGATGGGGCCTCGTTGACCGGGCCACAAGACAGCCAAGCCAATGCTGAAACCCACCAGACGACGCTTGGAACGTATGCGTCTTGAAACCGTAGAGCTGAGCAACCGCCCGACTTGAAATCCAGTGTCGGGATTCCCACATTTAACCGATGTGGGCGGAGGTCAAGGGACATCGCGCACTCTTTGCGGGAGGATCGCCGGCCCGCTATTTTTAATTGAACCGGGATCAAATTCAACGTGCAGTAAATCACTGTTACGTGGGGTATCTTACTGATTACGTCTCATTTCTGCCCATCCTGCTCCAGAAATGAGGATGGCGACACCGACCCAAAGGAGTATGTACCAGCCAAAGGGTGTGGGATCAACCGGGGTAGAGCCGTCATCAATAGTCGCCCACGTTCCGTAGGTCGACAGGGAGAGCAGTCCGCCTATCAGAAGCCCCGGAGAGATGGACTCCCACTTGGCATACAACAGACCGGGGATGAAACCTAGGGCGAACATTCCAGACAGCGTATACAACAGGAATAACGGCTCGGCCGAAAACATTCCACGGAAACTCTCGAACCCAAACCAGTTCCATAGATACAATGCGATGATTCCGTGGAATATGCCCGCGACCGTACCGACGAATAGTGCCCTGTTCGGCGGCACAGCGTCCCGTTCACTTTCGGCTCTGTTGCTGTTCTTAATGTCCATACAGGAGAGTAACGCAGAACGCAATTAGCGGTTCGGTACGTTTAAAATTGGATTTGACCGTTCTCTCAAATCCGATATCGTCTCCAAGCGGTCCAGATGGCGATCACAGAAAGAACGAACAGGCCCCCGGTGAGAAATGCGAGTGCGAACGGAATATCGGGACCCCCACCGTCCGAGACGGCGAAGCGGATTCCGAAGAAAATCGAGTCTGCAACGACATATCCAATCACGTAGCTCGTTGCGATCACTACGGCAATCGCAGAGAGGAAACGTTTAATCAAGGTGATGAGTCCAGTCCGTCGTTCATCGGTTCCGACGAACACGACCACCGGGTCATCAGCCGGGCCATGCACGTTCATCTCGTGGCCCTTTTCAGAGTATCGGGTATCAGCGACCGCTATTGCGCCCGCATCTTGGAGTTTCTGGAGGTGGTATGACACGGTCTGAACTGATTCGCCGATGTCCTCGGCGATCACAGAGGGCGTCGATGGGTCGGCGTACACGTGGGAAATTATCGCACGAGCCGTCTCAGAAGAAATCGCGTCCAATACCTCACTTGTTTGTGCATCGTCGACCCCGAGGACCTGTAGTTCTCCTTCTTGCCGTGCTTCGGAATCGTCATCAGAGGAGGGAAGGAGGGACATTATCAGCGCTTGTCTCCTTCTCTGGTTCCTCATAAATATACCCATCTTCTATGCCGAACGTTCGGCAGGCGGCGATAGGAGAGCCAGTAGATCTGCTGTTCGATCGGTCGGTGATTCAGTAACTGTAAGTCAATCACCGTATCTCGGCTGAGTCGCCGTTCGGTGGCGAAGACACCGACCTCAAGTGGGCGAAACAGCTCCTCGCGGAACTGGTCGATGGCCTCGAAGCAGATGCCGTCCAGGGCTACCTGGCCGGCGAGGACCGACCGTCGACCCTCGTCGAGCCGAAGCCCTGCGACAGCCTACTATCTTCTGTAGATGACGGTTCATTCTCCACCAGGGAAATATAAATGATACCGAAGCACGTACCTCAACGTATGAGTGATGAGACTGCGCCCGAGTCACTTCCCGCCGGCGCCCATACCGATGCAGCGGCGGCGTTCGTAGACCGAGCGCGGTCTCGGCACGGTGAGGAAATCGTCGAACTATACGTCTTCGGCTCCACCGTCCGCGGCGACGCCCACGGGCGGTCGAGCGACGTTGACGTTCTCATCGTTCTCGACGAAGAGACCGATCGCGAAGTCACCGCCGACTCGCTCCGCGATATCGCCCTCGATGTGACAATCGAATACGGGCCCGCCGTCGAACTCCACATCCTCTCGGAAGCCACATTCGATCGCTACCGGCGAGAGGAGAACCCGTTCATCCGAAACGTCGTCACCGAGGGGCACTCGTATGGCTGACTCCAACGACACGGATCCTGCTGTCACCCGAGAGCTCCAGCAGGCACGGCAGGCACTTGACGACGCAGCGAAAGCGCGTGATGCCGACCTCTCGGACGTCGCGGTGATCAATCGCCTCTATTATGCTGCATTCCACGCCGTCCAAGCAGTCCTCTACGACCGTGGGTTCGAGCCCACGTCCCACGGTGGCGTTCTTTCCTTGTTCGGCTCAGAAATCATTGCCGCTGGCAACGCTTCACGGCGAGACGGCCGTTTCTTTAGTCAACTCTCGGAGCTTCGACAGCAGGCCGACTATGGCTACGACGAACTTGATGAGGACGTTGACGCACTCCTCTCACGAACCCAGCAACTCGTCGACGGCATGGAAGCTCTCTGTACCTCGTCGGACTAGCGATACAGACTAGCCTCGGGGTAAAGCCCCGTAGCATCCACCTCGTACCACTTGTGACGATCCCGTCGACCATCTCGATCTCCCCAGGAGAGTCATCAACAAAATCTTCGGGCCACATTGTTATCTACAGACTCGATTGTGACATGTTTGGATAATCGCTCTTATGAAGCACGGTGTTGATTTTCAGGGTGCGGCGTCGAGAGCATGTTTGATTGCTTCTTCACCTGGCTTTCTGTAGAGTTCACGGCGGAGTTGTAACGCTCTGAGATACGGTGTGAGTTTGTCTTTGGAGATGCCACGGTGGGGTGAGAGCCAGCGTCGTACCTGCGACTAATGGCTCTCGCAAGTGTTGACGTGCACGTCTCCGTCAGCGTATTCACCATCCCCATGGACGACGTATCGGCGGTCGAATCTGTCGTCCACCTCCAACAAGTCGTAGGCGCGAAATCCTTCCGTATAGACGGTCAGCGACTCCTCGTCGGAGCTATCGCAGAGGAGTCGCACGGTCGATTCGACGGCAGATTTCGCTGGCACGACGTAGCGCTGGTCACTGCCTCGGTCGACCAGCGTGAACACCGGCGGTTTGTCCTGAGCGTAACTCCCACGACCGCGTGTGGACAGGCCACGCAAGCGCGACCGATCGTCGCGCTCGCGGCCCCTCAGTCCGGCTGAAACGTACACTTCGTCGATCTCCACGGGATCGACCAACTCCAGACAGGGCGCAACGTCCTGTAGGAGACATCGGGTTCGACCCCAATTTGGCGAATACTCGTGTTGAACCGTAGGGAGATGTAAATCGTGAAGTACCACTCTTTGAGCTGAGATTTGAGTGGGCGAAAATTGTGCCGGTCTTGTCGTTGAACGTGCGTCCGCAATCCTTACAGCGATACCGTTGATACACTCGATAGCGGCCGTGTTTGATCACAGACTCAGACCGACAGCGCGGGCAAAAGACGGCTTCACGCCAGCAAACCTACTGGAGCAGGCTCGCGGCGCTCGCCTCCGAGTTCAGCAGCTCAAACGGGAACATTGCATTCGGGTGACGCTGCGGCGTCACCATTGCCCGCTACGCTTCGACAGCGCCAACTCGACCTGACCAATAACCTGCTTCTGAAGAGCGATAACCATAATAGGTTTTGTTTAGACGCCTAAATTTCCTCGGTAGAGCCGTCAAGCGCTAGTTCGACGTTTCTGACGGCACACTTGACGTGATGAGGCTTTCTGGCATGATGGTATCCGTCTCCATCGAGACGTTTGGGGCGTCGAGACGCCCGTCCGTGGGAGCCTCGGTGTTTCCCATTGCATGATAGCGGATCGAGTCGCTCATGTTGGTCGCAATTATCTGGCTATCGTCGTTAATGGAGTCGGTGAGATACCCGCGTGCAGTTTCGCCACTCGGTGGAATCGTCCACAGGTCATCCCTGGCTAGACGCATGTTATTGGCCTGGATCGTCTCCCGCGCCGCAGCCAACCGACCCTTGATTTCGGCCTGTTGGGCCTCGATCCCGTGCTCATTTAGTGGTTGAGGTGTCGTACTCATCTTCGCGTTATGCAATCCCAGTTCTTTCTCGAAGCCGATGAACGAAAGTGTCCTGCGAGGAATTCGCCGGAGCGTTCTCTCTTGGGGGATCGCTTTGCTCTCTATTTCCGTTGGTTGTGGTTTCGACAGTTGTCGCGTAGAATTCGCACTCTAATCCAACCAGTCCCTGCGGATTATCGAACGTTCCCCCTCCGACTTCGGATTTGAGAAATTTTGCATCCTCCTCAACTTAGGTCTGGAACTCGCTTTGGGATATCTCCAGTATATCTCCAATCTCGGCACCGAGTTCTATCCGAGTCATGGCCAGCTGTCGCTGCTATGGATCGAAAAGGCACTTGGTCTGTGACTCGTCAGGACGAATTCTGAGAAAATTCTGCGTACTCAATTTGCGCCTTTAGTCAGGGGTAGTTCGGCGTGATATAGTCGAAACTAGGCGGTCGTAGTACTGACTTCATTTTCCCGTCTCGCAAGTGGGGCTTCTCCCGAATTTTGAATCGGTCAGTTTTGTGCTGCGTGATGGACCACACATACTCAGCAGCTTCTGGAAGAAACGGTAAAACGGTATTAAGTAGCGACTGTAGCAACAGTACTGATAGAATACTACCAAACCGCAGGGTGCAGCGTAAAACGGTCGACATCGGATCGGGACACAGCCCAGCGATCCGTCGAATAGAGCATTTAAACTACTGTCGATTGGTATCCTTTAGCACGGCTCTTGCTGGCGTATTCCCCCAATCCCAGACCATTGATACAAAACCTTTATATAGAATAGCAATACAATCCTTCACTGACTATGGCACAACAGCAGATGGGCGGACAGCCCCTCATCGTTCTCTCGGAGGAATCTCAGCGAACCTCCGGGGAGGACGCACAGTCGATGAACATCCAGGCAGGGCAGGCGGTCTCCGAGGCCGTACGCACTACGCTCGGCCCGAAGGGGATGGACAAGATGCTCGTTTCCGACACGGGCGACGTCGTCGTCACCAACGACGGCGTGACCATCCTCAAGAAGATGGACATCGAGCACCCGGCAGCCAACATGATCGTCGAGGTCGCCGAAACGCAGGAAGACGAGGTTGGCGACGGCACGACCTCCGCGGTCGTTCTCTCCGGTGAACTTCTCAAGAAGGCCGAGGACCTCCTCGACCAGGACATCCACGCCACCACGCTGGCCGGCGGGTTCCGTCAAGCCGCCGAGAAAGCCAAGGACGTCCTCGAGGAAGCCGCCATCGACGTCGACAAAGACGACAAGGAAACCCTCGTCCGCGTCGCCGAGACGGCGATGACTGGCAAGGGCGCCGAGAACGCCAAGGGAGCCCTCGCCGAACTCGTCGTGGACGCCGTCAGGAGCGTCGCTGACGAGGACGACATCGACACGGAGAACGTCAAGGTCGAGAAGGTCGTCGGTGGTTCGATCCAGAACTCCGAACTCGTCGAAGGCGTTATCGTCGACAAGGAGCGCGTCCACGACTCGATGCCGTACGCCGCCAAGGACGCCACGGTCGCCGTGCTCGACGACGCACTCGAAATCAAGGAGACCGAGGTCGACGCCGAGGTCAACGTCTCCGATCCCGACCAGCTCCAGGAGTTCCTCGAGCAGGAGGAACAGCAGCTCCGCGAAATGGTCGACCACCTCGTGGACCTGGACGTCGACGTCGTCTTCGCCGAGGACGGCATCGACGACATGGCCCAGCATTACCTCGCCCAGGAGGGCATCATCGGTGTCCGCCGCGTGAAATCCTCCGACGCGAGCCGGATCGCCCGTGCCACGGGCGCCCGCCTCGTCTCTAACCTCTATGACCTCGAAACGGAAGATCTCGGGTTCGCCGGCAACGTCGCCCAGAAGGACATCGGCGGCGACCAGCGGATCTTCATCGAGGACGTCGAGGAAGCCAAGTCGGTCACGCTCATCCTCCGCGGCGGCACCGAGCACGTCGTCGACGAGGTCGAGCGCGCCATCGACGACGCCCTCGGCGTCGTCCGAGTCACCCTCGAGGACGGGTCCGTTCTCCCCGGCGGGGGCGCACCCGAGACCGCGCTGGCGCTCGAACTTCGTAACTTCGCCGACTCCGTCGGCGGCCGCGAGCAACTCGCCGTGGAGGCCTTCGCCGATGCGCTCGAGATCACGCCGCGCACCCTCGCGGAAAACGCGGGTCTCGATCCCATCGACTCCCTCGTCGACCTCCGGAGCAGGCACGACGGCGGCGAGGTCAGCACCGGCCTCGACGCCTATACTGGCGAGATGTCGAACATGACCGAGGACGGCGTCGTTGAACCGCTCCGCGTCAAAACCCAGGCCATCGAGTCCGCCACGGAAGCGGCCACGATGATCCTCCGCATCGACGACGTGATTGCTGCCGGTGATCTCTCCGGCGGCAAGATCGACGACGGTGACGACGACATGGGCGGTGGCCCAGGCGGCGCGCCCGGCGGTATGGGCGGCGGCATGGGCGGCATGGGCGGTATGGGCGGCATGGGCGGCGCAATGTAAATTCGGCGACAGCCGATTTTCAGGGCCGTCAGAGTTCCGCTCTGAGGAAGCCGGTATCCGATCGGTCAACGACCGAGTTTCAGCATCTTCCGAAGTCGCAGTTTCTTCAGACGATTTTCGTCAAATTGGACGCACATTCCCACAGCAGGGGAAATTTCTCCCGCTATTCCGCCGAGTGAGTCACCAGTGGGCGAACCGGAACGAATCGATGCCTGAATTCCCATGGCCAAAACTTTATCATGTGTTTTGGGGTAACGGTGTTGTATGGCGTCGAAAACGCTACGATCGAGCGGCGAGGTCGATACGTGGCAGTTCATGTTTGCGTCTGGATTCGTGTTCGGAATCGCACTCACGCTGCTCTTTCTCGCGATTGTCGTGGCGGGCAGCGAGAATGGCGGTGTCAGTGTTGACACGATACTCAATACCTCGGCGGCCGTGACCTCCATCGGAGCAGCGGTCTTCGGGCTGATACTCGGGTCGGGACTCTTCCTGCTGGCGTTTCCGGAAAACCGATCGTTGTTTGACGGGGATTCTGACTAACAGCGCTCGCCGTTGTTCAAGCGTTTTCGCGCATGAACGACTCGACCCGATCGAGTGCATTCTCCAGTACTGGCTTCTCGGGGAGGAACACCGATCGGAAATGGCCGGCCCCATGGTCGGGGTCGAATCCGGAGCCATGGACGAACAGCACGTGGGCCTCGTTCAGCAGGTCGAGGACGAATTGCTTGTCCGAGTCCCAGGCGTCGGACTCGATCTTGGGGAAAATGTAAAACGACCCGGTCGGCTTCTGGGCCGAAAGGCCCGGAATCTCGGTAACGCGCTCGTGGAAGAAGTCCCGGCGAGTTCGGAGTTTGTCCATCACGCCATCGAGGTAGGCTTTCTCCTGGCGCACGCCCTCGAGGGCCCCGTACTGGGCTGGGGTGTTCGGACACAGTCGAACGCGACCCATCTTCTCGACGCCGGTCCGGATCTCTTCGAGGTCGCCGTGTGGGTCCTGGAAGTACATGTAGCCCAGGCGCCAGCCGGTTGCGAGGTAGACCTTCGAGAAGCCGTTGAGGACGATCAGGGGGACGTCGTCTGTGATCCCGGCCATCCCAGTATGCTCGCCCTCGTAGGTCATCAGGTCGTAGATCTCGTCTGAAATAATCGGCAGGTCGTGCTCGGCGGCGACCTCAGCGATCGCCCGGAGGGTGTCTTCGGGGTAGAGCGCGCCGGTCGGGTTGTTCGGGTTGATGGCGACGATGGCCTGCGTGTCGTCGGTGATTTTCGTCGCGAGATCCTCGACGTCCGGGCGCCAGCCCTCTTCTTCGATCGTCCGGTAGGTGACCGGCGTCGCGCCATAGAACTCCGAGAGCGCGATGTAGGGCGGGTAGGTCGGCCCAGGCACGAGGAGTTCGTCACCGGGTTCCAACATCGACCCGAACAACATCTGCAGGGCTTCGGAGATGCCGGTCGTGACGTACACGTCCTCCCAACTGATTGACGCATCGTTTTTCTCCCGTTCGCGCTCGGCCAGGGTGCGGCGGAACTCCTCGACGCCCTCGCTGGCGCCATACGCGTTCCTCCCCTCGTCGAGCGCCTGCTTGAAGCCCGCCGTCATGTGTTCGGGCGTGTCGAAGTCGAACTTGACTGGATCGCCGATGTTCAGCCGCGTCACGTCGACGCCGTCTGCTTCGAGTTCGCGGGCCGGAGCGATGACGTCTCGGATGGCGTACTCGATGCCGAGCGCTCGGTCGGTGCCGGAGAGAGTCATACGACTAGCTACCGGGAATCGATACTTAGTTCCTTCCTGTTTCGTCGTCCCGACCGGGCGCTCCGGGGTTCACGTGGACCGCTCGAGCACTTTACTGATCCCCCAAATGATGACCACGAAGGGAAGCAACGGGATGAGGAGGATGACCATGCCGAAAACCAGCCCCCAACCGAATGTATTCATCTGGAGGTTCGAGCGATTTGGCGTCGGTGGTGTCACGGTACGGATCGCGTCGACGAGAGTCGTGTCCTCTTCGGCTGCCGAATCAGAATCGGCCGGTACGCTCATATCTGCTCCTATTGCTTCCTGTAGGATAAAGGCTCACTACTTCGGCCAGTGGGGTCGGTCCGTGCGGGACATTCCAGTTAATTTCGGGTACCTCGGCGCACCAATTTTAGAGCACCCAGAATATACCTTCTGATAAGGGTGGACGGCTGATGGTTCGGATCCGCCGAAGACCGTCCGTGGCTTCATCCGGGAGGTAGCGGGCTGGGTGTCTTGATCACCGTCACTCCAGGTGAATCGCCGGGCGGTATGGCACGGCGTCGCCGGCTTTGTCGGCCGGATCCTCGGGGTCGGCGTCTTCGGCGAACACCTCTATTTCGGCTTCGAAGTCGCGGGCCAGGAACTCGCTCGCGTCCTCGTAGACGGCCACTTCATCGACGGCAGCTAGCGCGTCCAGCGTCTCGTTGGGGCGCTCGCGCACGAACTCGACGAGTTCGCCGACCAGCTGGTTTACTTCGTCGCCGCGCTCACGGAGGTCGGGGTCGTCCATGACTGCCCCCATGATGGCGCCACGGTCGCGGCCGTGTTCGCGGACGGCTTCGAGGACGGCACGCTTCCACTCGGCGGCGGCGTAGATTCGGATCGTATCCGGATCGGTCCCGGTCACGTCGATCACCTCGGTCACGTCGTCGGTGAGGTCCCGGACCAGGCTCTCACGTGCGTCGAGGGCGTCGGTTTCGGCCGTATCGAAGGCCCGTTGAGCGACCCAGGCGAACCCGTCTGCGGTCGGTTCATCGACAGAGAGGGGTTCGGTCGCGGGCCATGGAGCGTCCTGGGCCGGTTCGCCCGTCAGGCGCTCGTGAAGTTCGTCGGCCATGAACGGGACGAACGGGGCGAGCAGGCGCAATCGTGTCTGCAGGACCTTCCGGAGGGTCCACTGAGCGCCCGGTCGGTCGATATCGGTCCGGCGACGGTACCACTTGAGGTACTCCTGGAAGTCGTAGAATGCAGCCTGGCTGGCCGTCCGCGTCTCGAAGCGCTCGAGGGCGTCGGTCACGGTCTTGACCGTCTCGGCGAGTTTCGCCAGCAGCCAGCGGTCGACGTGTTCGAGATCGGATTTGCCCCCGTGGCCGTCGATGATCTCGGTCGCACGGTTCCAGAAGCGCGCGATGGCGTCCTGGGTATGCTGGACCTGGTCGGCTCGCCAGTCGAAGTCCTGCCAGGGTTCGGCCGAGTTGAGCAGGAAAAAGCGGACGGTGTCGGCACCGTACTCGTCGATGGCTTCGACCGGCAGTTCGACGTGGCCCTTCGAGGAGGACATCTTTTCGCCCTCCAGCAGGCCCATGCCCATCGAGGTGATACCCTGGGGCCACTTTGCCTCTGGGAACAGGTCGGCGTGATGAAACAGGTAGAACGTCAGGTGGTTCTGGATGAGATCGTTGGCCGAACACCGGTAGTCGACGGGGTACCAGTGATCCCACTCCTCGCGCAGTTCGATGGCGCGGTCGTCCGTCTCATCGACGTCGACTGCGACGCCCTCGGGGGCATCCTCGCCCTCCGGCCCGTAGAACAGCGTGTCGAAGAAGTCCCGGTCGAGGTCTTCCGGTGGGATATCGTCGATCCGGTGGGCGATCGTGTAGTAGGACATGTAGATCGTCGAGTCCGAGAGGGGTTCGATGACGAACTCGTCGTCCCAGGGCAGTCGCGTGCCGAGACCGTAGTTTCGGATGGCGGGCCACTCCTCCAGCCAGTCGACCGTGTGATCCAACTGTTCGCGGGTGTTCTCTGGGATGGCGTCGATGTTTTCGACCGCACGGTGAGCTTTCCCCTTCCACGCTTCGTCGTCGTAGCGGAGGAACCACGTGTCCTGCTGGGCGACCTCGACGTCGCCGCCACAGCGACAGATTACCTCCTCACTGAACTCGTGCATCGCGTCGAAGGCACCCCGGGCCTGGTAATGCGCCCGGAGGTCCTCGCGGACGTCCTCGATGACATCGCCGGCGAACTCGCCGTACATGTCCTTGAGGCGCCCGTTGTGGAACTCGTGGTTGTAGACTTCCTGGGTGACGTCCTCGAGCACCGGGTCAGTCTGGCTCTCGATACCGTGGTCCTCGACGGCCTCCTTCGCCGGGAACTCCCCGTAATCTTCGACGTCGACGATGCTCTTTGGCTCGATGGCCCGCACTTCGTCGGGGTCGATGCCGTACTCAGTCAGGCTGTCGGCGTCGGCCTTGGCCTCCTCTAGCGCGATCCAGTCGTCGGGGGAGTGCCCCGGCACCGACATGACGACGCCGGTCGCGTTGTCGGGATCGACGAACGGGGCGGGGAGCACCAGGACCTCGTCCCCGGTAACGGGGTTCTCGACGTGGCGACCGACGAGGTACTCGCCCTCGATCTCCTCCTGCACGTCGACGTCGCGCTCCTGGAGGCGGAGTTTCTCGACGGCCTCGACGGAGACCAGCCAGCGCTCCCCGTCGACGTCGGCGATGACGTACTCGCCGTCGGGGTCGATGAAGGCGTTGGTCACGCCGTGGACCGTCTCCGGTCGGAGCGTTGCCATGGGCACCACGAGGTCCTCGGTCTGGAACGTGATCAGGGTATACTCCTGGAACTCGGCCTCCTCGCCCTCGAGCAGGTCGTGGGTCGTCACCGGGTTTTCCTCATCCGTGCAGTACTTGACGGGATGCAGCCCCTTCTCGACCAGTCCGTGTTCCTTGAGCGTCTCGTACTGCCAGGTGATGAACTTCGAGTAGCGCTCGTCGTTGGTGGTGAACTCCCGGCGCCAGTCGATCGAGAGGCCGAGTGCCTGCATCCCTTGCTTGTAGCTCGAATCCGCCCCTTCGATGAAGTAGCGAGCGTAGCCCATCGGCGTCTCCAGGTCCGTCAGTTCCTCCTTCGGGACGTGGAACGCGTCCTGGAGCGTTTCGAGTTGTGCCTCCTCCCCTTTCTTCAGGCGTTCGACGGCACCAATAATCGGGGTCCCCGTGACGTGCCACGCGATCGGGAATAGGACGTTATCGCCGCGCTGGCGTCGATACCGGGCCCAGACATCCGGCACCATATAGGTGCGGGCGTGTCCGATGTGCATCCCACCGCTGGGATACGGGTACGGGACGGTGATGAACGTAGCATCGGTCTCCTCGTCCGGGTCGGCCTCATACCGCCCGGACTCGCCCCACCGCTCCCGCCATCGCTGTTCGATGGCTTGCGGATCGTAGGTCATAGGAGCGCGTTCGGTAGGGGCGAATAAAAGCGCTCGCAACTCGGATCGGGGCGATCAACCAGCTTCGTGACCCGTTTCCCGACTCTCGGTTCGGTCCGCTTCCTTGGCGATCGACAGCAACCATACCTGTGTCAGTAATCCCAGGACGAAGACGCCGAGGAACAACGCCGACAGTTCGGGAGTCGGGAAGGTATCGGGCTCGAGCGTCGTCGCGGCGGTAACGAGTTGGCCGGCGTCGATCGAGAGCGTCACCATCGTGGCGCCGACGGCAGCGGTGACGACGGCCACGGCCACCCGGAAGAATCGCCAGGCGATCGCCGCGCCGACGATCCCACCCACGACGAACACGAGGAACGCGAACGCGTCGGGCGTTCCCTGAAATCGAATGCCGGCTGCTCCCGCGATAATACTCCCACCTAACAGGAAGGCTGGAGCGATCACCAGGAGCTTGACTGCTGCCCACGCCAGGTAGATCCCGATCATCCCACCCAGGACGATCGCGACGAAACCTTCCAGTAGCCCGACACCTTTTGGGACACCCGTCGCCACCGCGACGCCCTGGGCCCCACCGACGATTCCGAGCCCCACGCTGGCGCCGAACAGGAACCCCCAGACCGTAACCGCGTAGTCGAACACGCGAACGCCGGCAAAGGCCAGTAGTACCCCGGCGATGATCAGTCCGACGTCGACGAATTCTACCATGGTGCTATCGTTAAAATTCGTTGCCCAGTTGGGATGCCTTTTCGGCGTTCTTTGTTTCCGCTTCGACCGCCCGCTGGCGGTTGGCTTACTCGATCTCGATGTGGTGTCCTTCGTCGTCGATGTCTTCTTTGGGCAGCGTGATCGTGAGGACGCCATCCGAGTATTCGGCGGTGACCCTTTCTTCCTCGACTGGTTCGGGGAGCCTGATTGTCCGGTTTACTGATTCCCGGCGGCGCTCGTCGTAGAGGTACTCCTCGGTCTCTTCGTCGACGCCAGTCTCGCGTTCTGCGTCGATGCGCAAGCGCCCCTCGGTAACCGTTATCTCGATGTCCTCGGTCTCGTAGCCCGGCAGGTCAGCGGTCACGACGTACTTCTCATCGTGATCTACCACATCGACGGCGACGCCCCTGACGGCCGGGAGACCGTCCGGCACTCCAGTTTCGAACTGCTCGCTCATTCTATCCAGCATGGCTTCGAGTTCCTCGAAGGGATTGCGGCGCATGGTCGGTATCCTGTTGGATAGCAAGCAACTTAAAGCTGCCGCGGGCGGCCCGGGACGCTCACTCCCCGACGTGTTCGACGTCGTAGGATCCCAGCCGTCGCACCAAGCCCGACTCCACGATCGACTCGACGCGATCCACCGCCGCCTCGGCGCGGCGCTCGTAGAGGCCGGCCTCGAAGTCGAGGTGAAAGACGTAATCGCCCAGGTGCTCGCCGCTCGGGCGGGACTCGATCCGCGAGAGGTTGATGTCCCGCTCGGCTAACGGTTCCAGGAGGTCGAGCAGCAGGCCCGGGTAGTTGGCGCTGGGGTAGATCGCGAGGGAACTCTTCCCGCCGGCCCGCGAGCGCTCCGCCGTCGGCGCGATGGCGAAAAAACCGGGTCGCGTTCGAATCCTGATCCTGGATCCCCACGGCAAGGACGTCGAGGTCGTCGCCGCCGGCGTCCGGCCGGGCGATGGCCGCGACCGACGGGTCCTCCCGCGCCAGGTCGACGCCCGCGGCCGTGCTCGCGACGGGGTCCCGGGGCGCGTTCGGTTACTCCTCGTCCAGGAACGAACGACACTGCGCCAGTGCCTGCGGGTGGCTCGCGATCGTCTCGACGTCCGGTCGCTGTGCGAGGAACGCGTGCCGGACGGACGTGACGATCTCGCGGACCACCGCCACGTCGTGCTCGACGAGCGCATCGAGGCTCCCCCCGACGCTGCCCTCGATGCTATTCTCGATCGGGTCGACGCCCCGGTCTGCCGCCCCGTCGACCACGGCCTCGATCACCGCCGTGACCGACTGCCGGAAGGAAACCTCGTCGGCGACTGCTACCGCGGCGCGGTGCGAAGAGGTTCCCGACGGCCCGAGCGTGACTGCCTGCATCGGGAATCGGTACTCGGGTGCAGTGGAAAAGTCCGTCGGGTGCGGGGCCCTGGATCGGTTTGGGGGTGACCGGCTACTCGGAATCCCGGCCGACCACCTACTCGGTGTTGCGACTGACCACCTCGATCTGGGTCCAGTCGTCCTCTTCGTCGCGCTTCCAGCCCGTCCGAAAAACCAGTTCCTCGACGACCCGGGTTCCGATGGGCCCGGTGCCTCCAGTTACCGCGAACCCTCTTTATTAGTTTATTGTTCACAAGCAATAATATCCGATTGCGATTATCTGTCCATTTTTGGTTT
>JBKEGM010000023.1:0-17363 GCA_046710005.1 Natrialbaceae archaeon | reverse complement strand
GGCCGTAACCGATGCGCCGACACGTACAGATACGTCGATGTTCAACAAAAACGTTCGGGAATTGCCGCTGTGACGGCGCGTATCCACGCCGTGAACGGCGTGGTATTACGCCTGTTCCACCTATAAATCGCACGCGTGAGTCAGCCGGTCGGCCGCGTGATCTATCTGATTGTGACCGCGTAGACGGTCCCACGGTTCGAGCACTTGCCGCAGCGGCCGGTCCAGACGACACCGATCGGCCGGCCGCACGCACACGATATCATACAGTCCGTGTCGCCACGTTGGACGGCCTGGAAGTTGCGCGTTGCCTATTTCCGTCGTAGCACTAGGGAGTTATGCTACCGCTTACCGACCGCGCAGGAATCGGCACCGAACTACGCGCTGTGGAGTTCCCGGACCCGCTCGACGTTCCAAGCAAACGACTTGCCGTTCTCAGTCGGCGTCTCCAGGACGAAGGGGACGTTTTGGACGGCGTCGTGGTTTATAAACGCGCGCATCCCGGCCTCGCCGATCAGCCCCTCGCCGACGTGCGCGTGTTCGTCCTTGTTCGTTCCACAGTCGTGCTTCGAGTCGTTGAGGTGGACGCACTCGATATGCTCAAGCCCGACGGCCTCGTCGAGTTCCGCGAACGTCTCGTCAACGCCCTCGGGGGTCGAGAGGTCGTAGCCCGCGGCGAAGAGGTGGGCGGTGTCGAGACAGATGTCGAGATCCAGCGCACAACGACCGAGTACACCCGCCAATTCCTCGACGCTGCCCCCGAGTTTCGTTCCGCTGCCGGCGTCGGATTCGATGAGCACCGTCACGCCGTCGGGTACGTCGAGTTCCTCAAGCGCCGAGGCGGCGTTGTCGAGACCGCCCTCGACGCCCGCGCCGGTGTGCGCACCCAAATGAACGTTGACGTAGGGGATGTCGAGTTTCGCGGCCGCGTCGACCTCGGCCTGCATCGAGGCGATGGACTTCTCTCGGAGGTCTTCCTTTGGCGTACAGAGATTGACGAGATAGGAACTATGGATGACCCACGGGTCAACGCCGTGTTCGGCGGAGCGCTCGCGGAACCGCTTGGCCTCCTCGTCGCCGATGTTTGGGTCCTGCCAGACCTGTGGGGAGTGGGTGAATATCTGCCCGCAGTTGCCGTCGTACTCGAGTTGTTCCTCGACCGCGTTGTGGACGCCTCCGGCGATGGAGGTGTGGGCACCGATCCGAAGCATACCGCTAGTCCGGGCAGAGCGACAATAGAGGCTTCGGATCAGACGGGACAGCACTCCAGTTGCGAGGGGGCCCGGTACAATTGCAGGCGAGCGCCGGGGGAGGCCGCCCATGCTCAGAGCCGTCGGACTCACCGCCGCTTCTAGTTAAATGACGGACAGCAGCGGTATCGAAAGTTGGGGTGGATGGGTCGTTGGAGCCCTGCAGTCCACCCGTATCTACGGCATCAGCGTAGGTATCTGCTGACATGATACCACATATTTCGGAGCACGATACCGTGCTCTACGACCGCGATCCGACCCGGGAGATAGATTCGTCTCCCAGCATCGGCCCGGCCTCACGTCGGGTCGTCGCGATCTTTGACCCACTGATCGGCAGCGTATTTGTTATCCCGCAGTTCGACGGCGTGTTCGCGCTCGGCGTCGGTCCACGTGCCCGACTCGGCGTCAGCCCACTCCGCCAGCGCCGATTCCAAGCGGTCGACGAACGCCGCACGGTCCGAATCGACAGTCGACGACTCCGAAAACCCGCCCACGCGCTCAGCGAACGCTCCCGGATCGACGGGCGGGTCGACGAACGGGGCGAGATGCGCCTCCGGGTCGGAGTCGAAGGTCAACGAGCCATGCTGGACGACCGCGCCACGGGTCCGGTACTGGGCGTTGCCGGCGACCTTTCGTCCGTCCGAGCCAACAAGATCGTGGACAGGGTCGAGCGCCCGGAGATAACAGAGCGGCTCCCACAGCGCCGGGGCGTCCTCGTTCGCGAACCCGACATCGGCGTCGACCGCCTCAAGCGCGGCAAGCACCGGCTCAAGCAGTTCCCGGTAGCAGTCGGTTACGTCGCCGGGAAACGCCGATTTCGGGGCGACGATCGAGTAGGCAACGTCACCCACAGTGTCGTGGTAGATCGCGCCGCCGCCTGTCTGGCGACGCGTGACATCGATGCCGGCGGACAAGCAGTGTTCCCAGTCAACTACCGCGGCGTCGGTGCCATAGCCGAGCGAGACGGTGCTCGGCGTCCACCGGTAGAGTCGGACCGTTGCCGGTCCGCCTGCGGCGACCGTCTCCGCGGCCACCTCATCGAATGCCATCGCTAGCGGGCCGCCGAGTCGCTCCTCCGAGATGAGCCGCCAGTTCATGTTTTATCTGTAGCGGCGGCGAATAAATTGGTTGTCGTTGTCGCGCACACTACGATGGCCCGGGGTTGTTCCTATGGCTTACATGTCGGCGCAGTCAGCATGAGAGTTGAGACCGGTCGTGTCAATGAATACGATTTTGAATTCACCGGGAGCAAGTCATTCTTAGTGTAGCTTCAACCGTGAACGTATAGTGTTATCTCCTCTGGGCGCGTATCTACTGGAATGGGTGCGAAAAAATATATCGTCAATCTCAGCGACGAAGACCGCAAGACGCTCGAATCGTTCATTTCCACTGGTAAACGGACTTCTCGATCCAATACACGCGCACGCATCCTTCTGAAAGCTGATGACGGGCTCACTGATGCAACGATCAGTGAGCACGTCGACTGTCATCCACAAACCGTGTTCAACACGCGAAAAGACTACACTGACCGAGGGCTCGCGGCGATTCATCGCCGCAAGCCCGACCGTGAATACGACCGCAAAATCGATGGATTAGCCGAAGCCCGCCTCATCAAACTCGCCTGCAGCGACCCGCCGGAAGGCAACTCACGCTGGACGCTTCACCTTCTTGCCGACGAAGTTGTTGCCCTCGACGAGATCGACTTCGAGTCGATCTCTCACGAAGCCGTCCGATAGCGTCTAAAAAAATGCCCTAAAACCTCATCTCTCCAGTTATTGGGAGATACCGCCCGAGCAGGACGCTGACTTCGTCTACTACATGGAGGACGTTCTCGCTCTCTACCACGAACCATATGACGAGGCTCGTCCAGTCATCTGTTTTGACGAATCCAGCAAAGCACTGCGTGGCAACAGCGTCGAAACGAAACCAAGCGCCCCATTGACTGGCAGTTCACCACTGACGATGCTCGGATCAAGCTACGTCAGCTCTATCCAGTTGAGCTCAAAGAGGGTCTACAGATTTAGAGTTGAAGCTACACTTAGTACCCGCGTGAGTCTTTCGAAATGATCGCTCTCAAAAGATACCGGGGGGTGCTTATCTATTAGTCACGGAAATACGGTAGTATCGCGTTGATCGCGTCGCCGGTGAGTATGTTTCGACACCGTAGTTCCATCTGTCGCCACTCGCCATCACTCGGCGCGAACACGCCAGCCGTCGCCGCTCATTTTGCCAGCAATCCGGGCCTGCTGGAGCAACCGGCCAGGGAGTCCCAACTCGCTGTCAGCTTCGGTGGGGGGACGGGTCATCGGCATCACAAGAACGGCCTCTGTGTAATAACCGAAGATATTCTCTGCATCCTCGTCCCACGTCTGTGCATTAGCAAAAATAAAGAAGGAGTATTCGTCGAGACATTTCCTCAGAAGTTTAAAATTTTTTCGTTCCGCTCGTATCTCGCGTTCTTTGCTTATCCTTATTTTCTGTTGGACGCAAATATAGTTGATCAACTCACCGTTCTCGTCGTAGACCGGTGTCACGGAGAGACGGTTATAGAATGGCTTGCCGTCGCTCCGGACAATCCGAGAGACGCTGACAACTCCCTCAATATCGAGTACAAAATCGAAGGCGGTATTAAGACCACTGCGACGACGTGCAGCGCAAGCAATCCGTCTTTGACGAGACGTACAACCGCCGAAAAGAAGTCGAATGAACCAACGAATCAGTCAAGGACGGGGCATGTTCGCGCCCAGCTCCGCGTCCACGCAGTAATAAAACTATGCCTTGCGCTACATCTCCGAGTCGTCCCGTTTTACGAGTGCGTATCGCTTCCCTTGTTCTCGACCTAATTGTCGATCAATTTGCCCTCTATCCGTGCGAACGGGTCCGACTGAGACCACAGTCCCTCTATCGTGTCGTCTACTGAATCAGTTAGCTCCCCAATTTTATTCACCAGTCGGTCGAACTCCTCGCTCGCCTCCAACTCGTCTGTGGGAACCTCTTCTTCCAACGCTTGCTGTCGCGATATCAGGGATAGTAGCTCTGATATGTCGTCGTCGTACGTTCTGACCAGTGCTGCCGTCTCTACTGTCGACTGTAACTGCTCTTTTTTTATTGGCTTGATAATATAATCGTTGATCGGAAGGGTAGCCATTTCGGGGGACGGCACGACAGCCGTGACCATGACCACCGATGTGTCGCAGTCGCTCTCGTCCAGACGACCTGCGATTTCGTCGCCAGAGAGACCCGGCATTCGGCGGTCGAGAAGCACAACGTCCGCCTCACGGTCTGCCATACTCTCCAGCGCCGCTTTACCGGAGTAGGCGGTTCGAACGTCGTACTCGCCTACGAGCCATATCCTGTAGAGATCAGCCAAATTCTGTTCGTCCTCAACGATCAAGACACGTGTCTGTTCCGTGTCGGCGGGCATCATGTCCCCTCCGGCAGACGCAAGCGCTGGCAGTTTTTTGCTGACTTGCTGCCCACAGTGTGCCAAGTGCCGGACGGTACTGACGTAGCGTGTACCCTCTTCATGGGTCACGCTCAATAATAACACGGATCGACGAACTGTATAGAAGCGTCACCCGGCAGCTCTGAAATTGAAACTCCGCCGATGGAAGCCACCCACTACTGTCCGTAGCTTTCGTTTTGAATAGTCCGTCTAAATTCTCGACATTGACGAACTGGTACAGTGGCGGCGTCTCGGAGAGCTCCGACCACTGCTGGATAGCTTCGTCGACTGTCGAACAGACGGCATCAACGATATTAATAGGTCGGTCGAACTTCCGTACTAGTTCCGTATCTGTCGACCATCCAGACACGGCAAGCTGGTTGTTCATATTTGATATATTGGCCGAGTCCATCTGACGGTTCATACGTACTTCTGCGTTCACGGCAGTAGATTTTTTATCCCTCTCGTTATCGGAATGTGAGTAAACGTACCGATGCATATCGGTGAACGACTGCGCGCACCCCAACTGCGGCAGAGAGGTGGATCCGGCGGTTCGGAGTTGCCCATTGATTCTCTTTGTTATACTTGACTTCCTCCCACCCGTGAACGGCTGTCTCTTACCTACATCTTTCGAATGAGCACGATACTTTCCAATGGCCGTTTCAGCTACGCTACGGCAGATTTTGAGATCACTCGGGCAATCAATGAGCTACGCGAGAAAATCAAATTGCGGTAAATTGGGGTTATATTATGGTAAAACCGTTGTGTGCCTCAGTTGCGGAAGTGTAAGTTAACTAGTAATACTGCCGCTTTCTTGCGGTTTCCCCGAGGCGATTATTACTCTCGCAGAGCTAACGCCGAGACTTGTGGGTAAGAGACAGCCGTGAACGGGTTGGATTCCTCCGATAGGGATGTTGGCTATGCCGCACCCACGGAGGCAAGTTTCCCGTCGCTGGTACTCTGGTTTGTGCGCTTCTCGTTGGGACTTTCCCTTTCGGGAGAGTGTGGTATCTCCGACCAGATATGGTCGTCCCACTTAAGACGTACGGGCCGAGCCATCAACCCGACTTCTGATCCGCCAGCCTGCTGTTCGAGGAACGTGCGAGACGCGCATAGGTCGGCGTGGGCTTCGTGACCGCACGGACACCGGAACACGTCGCCGTCCCGGTCAAGTGCCATACGTTACTAACTGTAGCTTCAACTCTCGAAGTGATAGTTTTACCGTACGTCTTACTGTAATACGCTTCCATCAACCCCATCGACTCGTTCAGCGAGAAGCTGAACAAGCTCCCGTATTGTGATTTCATCCTCTTGGACGAGTGTCGTATCGGCAGCGTATTTGATTGCTTCAGCGTAGCTGGAGCAATCATGAGCTGCCATAATTCGAGTGAGCTTTGCAGCCAAACTGCCGCTGACTGTGATCGTCGTGTAACCCTCTGGAGGCATAAACAGTCAATAGAGACTGTTTACAGTAAATTTTACGGTAAGATAGGCAGTCCACGGTTGAAGCTACACTAAGTCTCTGTGGTCGCAACGCGTTCACTGGTATCCATATTGGGTCACGCTGATCAGCCTCGATGTACATTTGGACGTGGCCCCAAGCGTCGTCGAGCGCACAGTCTCGTGGGGTTGTGCCCGTGTGGTACCAGTCTCACGGCGGGAACGCGGAACGAAAATAGCCAGATACGGGACGGGACGAGTCGAGCCAAAGTAGCCGATGGCGAAAGGTTCGGAATCAGCGCTTACGAGAACAGTTCCTCAAGGAGTTTGCGCTCTGCTGTGCGAAGGTGCTGACTGAAGGTTGACTGCGCGATACCAATCTCCGCGGCGACGGTGTCTGCGTCGGCGCTCCGCGGCCAAGCGAAGTAACCCGCGTGGAAGGCAATCCGTAGTGCCTCGCGCTGTCGGTCCGTCAGTCGGTCGTCTACGGTCGTGCCGACAGTCGAGTTCGACTGCCAGTCAGCGGACTGGTGACGCTTTGCGACCAGTTCAACGCCGTCGAGAGCACCGGTGACAGCGTCCGTGTACTCCCGAACCCCGGTTTCGTACGGTAACTGCACCGTCACGACAAGATGATCCGAATCGGGACGGATCTCCACTTGGTGGAGTGCGGCACCGTGTCTGACCAACTGCTGAGTAGGCGACTCTGGACCCAGTGTCAGGACACAGGTCATGTCATTCGTGTCGGTGCGGAGCACCGATACGCCGGGTGTGTCTCCGAGTCGGGTTTCGACCCGGTCACTGTCGTGGTCGTCACTGACCTCGACCGCGACGAACACCGCACAGGTCCCGTCGTCTTGCTGCGAGACATCCGTTACTGCAAGTGGAGCGTCGACGGCTGTCACGAGCTGGGAAACCCTCGAATCCGAGTCGACGTGGAAGGTAAGATATGTTCCGCCACCCGACAGGAGGGCATCTCGCTGTCGGATCGCACCGATAGCGTGACCGATGGTCACACCGAGTTCCGTGAGGGCTTCGACCTCCTCGCTTGCCATCCCCGTGGGATGGTCAAGATGTACTTCTATCGCGCCAAAGCACGTGGACTCGTGGACGAGCGGTACCGCGACGACCGCGTTGGTTCCACGTTTCAGGCCACGGTCGCGCCACCATACGCCGGATTCGATGGCCACGAGGTCCGTCACGGACACCGACGACCGCGTTTCGTAGGCCTGTCTCGCTGGGACTGCTGGTGTCGCCTCGGTGGGTCCCGTCCCGCTCGTCTTTGACGTGGCTCGGGGTACGTCCGATAGGTAACCGTCGAGGCTGCCCGCCCGAGCCCTACAGACGGTCCCGTCGGTCGAGAGGTCGACGTCTGCGACCCAGGCGCCGGTGATCGGATCCATCCGGAGGAGGCGGCGACACACCTCCGTCTCGATTTCCGCGCGGGTGTCTGCACTCGCCACCGCCGGCCCGATAGACCGGATGAACCGGTTGATCCTGTCTAATCGGGATAGGCGTTCGTTCTGCCGTTCCAGTTCTCGGTCGCGGTCCCGGAGATTCCGAGTTCGGGCGAGCTGTTCGAGCGCCTGTCGCGTGTTTGCAGCCCACGTCTCCGCGAGGGTTTCTTTCATCGCCGAGAGAGAGCGCCCGTCCGTCGTGGCCACTAGAAACACGCCTTGTTGTCCGAGCGGACAGAGCATCCAGTCGTCGAACGCGTCGTCGGGCCACCCATCGCCCCCGTTACGTTCTCGATACGTTTCGGCTTTCAGGCGTTCCGTCCGGTCGACGAACGCTGTCCAGACCGGGCCGGCGCCGCCGGAAACCGTCGGCAGTGTCGGGCCTGTCTCGGAGGTAGTTATTTGGCTGGCTGTCGGGACGAGATCACCGGTGACCTCGTCCCTGCTGAACACCGCAGCGTACGGGAAATCGAGGTCTTCCGTCGCAGTCGTGACCGCGTGGGTGGTGACGTCCTCGTCAGTTTCGGCAGTCATCAGTTCGCGTGTTGCGCGGTGGAGAGTCTGGAGGTATCGTTCACGCCTGTGCCGGCCGGTGATGTCGTGATAATGTTCGATCCGTCCGCCTGCATACAGCCCGGTCTTGATCGGTGCGCTCCAGTATTCGAGCCACCGCTCCGTCCTCGCCCCGTCTCCAGGCACGTGAACAGTAGCGTTGAGCTGGTCCCCTTGGCTTGCCAGCCCGGTTCGTATCAGCGACGCAAGCGACTCCGCCCCGGCTTCGATGTCTTGGAGCTGGTCCGCCGCAGCACTCGCATACTCGCGTCCTTGGAGGTCACTCCGGTCGAGTCCGAGCAACGTCTCCGTCGCCTCGTTGGCCCACACCACAGCGCCGTCGGCGTCGACGACAACCGTCGCCTCCTGTGAGCTGTCGAGCACGTCCTCGGTGAGCGATTCGTACCGTCGTTCGCTCGTTCGTTCGGCGGCCGTCCGCTGGAGGCGCTCGACGGCGACGCGAAAGTCCTCGTCCGGGAGTTCCGTCAACAGCGACTCGACCTCTACCTGCACCGTTTCGAGACGGTCGGTGAGCGATCGATACTCCTCGCTGTGTTCGAGGATCTCGATCTTTTTGACCGCTTCGAGGGTTTCCTGTCGCTCGATCAGCGAGAACAGCTTCTGGAGCTTCTCGTCGTACTCGGCACGGGCAAGCATCCGATCGACCGTCTCGTTCAGCTCCGTGGCCTCGATCGGTTTCTCGAGGTACGCGTCAAACCCCATCTGGACGACATCGAGGTCCGGCGTGACCGCCGAAACCATCACGACCTGGGTGTCGACCGCGGAGTCCCGGATCGCCTCGAGGACCTCCCCCCCGGAGAGCCCGGGCATCATCCGGTCCAGCAACACTACGTCGACAGTCTTGTCCAACCGCTCGAGGGCTTCGGTCCCATCGTAGGCAGTTTTGACATCGTAGCTCCCCTCGAACCACTCGGCATACAGGTCGGCCATGGTCCGGTCGTCCTCAACGACAAGGACGACCGGAGGGTCCGACTGTTCGGCCGTCATTCTGTCATCCTGGCAGATCGTTCGTCCTCGGCTGTCTGCTTGGCTGGCAACCGCAGCCACACCTTCGTTCCGTCGCCTGTCGACTCGACTGACACGTCACCGCCGGCCTGGGTGACGATCATCCGAACCATCCACAGACCGAGCCCTTTCCCGTGATTGAGTGGCGTCTCTTCGCCAGCCTCGAGCACGTCTGCTTCTATGTCCGGCATCCCCAGGCCGTCGTCTCTTACGAAGACATCGATCCAGCCGTCCGCCGAACGATCAACTTCGACCTCGATGGTGTCCGCCGACGCCTTGGCGGCGTTTTCGACCAGTTCGTGAATCACATCTTGGAGCGTCGCGGGTATCTGCGGTCCGGTCTCTGGCACGTCAGTCACGACGGTCCGGCCGGCGTACTCCTCGCAGACCGGAGCGACGGCGTCCTCGACCAGCGCCTCGGCCTCCTGCCGGGCCTCTCGTCCCTGTTGGGACTCGAGTACGGTTCGGATTTCTTGCATCTTCTCGGTCATCGCTGTCCACTTGTCGAAAATTTGTGTGACTGTTTCGAACTGTTCGGCCCGTTTTTCTGCGTCCGGTTCCTTGCACATTATTTCCGTCCAGCCGCGCATCTTGGAGAGGTCGTTCCGCATATTGTGGCGCATCACCCGCTGCATGACCTCCAGGTGGCGTTTGTGCTGTTGGAGAGCCGTAATGTTACGAGCTTCGACGACGAGCAGGGACACGTCACCGTCTTGATCGGTCACGGGCTTCAGTGAAAAGTCGATTTGCGCGAGACCGTCGACGCCGCGAGCCTCCATTTCGTGGCGGACGAACTCGCCGCCAGCGGCCCGGCCGATGGCGTCCCGAACGTCGTCCCTGAGCGCTTCGGAGTGTGTCCACCACGGGGTGTCGAAGAACGGATTCCCGATGATAGCGTCGCGCTCCATCCCGCCGAACTCAAGTGCGGCATCGTTGAGTTCGATGACCGTACCGTCGGGGTCCAGCAGGCCGGTAAATCCGAACGTACTGTTGAAGATGCTCTTGAACCGCCGGTTGCGTTCCCTGACCGCGGTCACGTCACGGAGATAGACAAGCATCCCGTCGATGGCGTCGTCGTCGAGCATGTTCCGGCATCGGCCTTCGACGTTGATCCATCCGCTGTCCGGGGAGTCAAAACGAAATTCCGTCGTGACCTCTTCGGAGTCTTCGACGCATGCGAAGAACGCTTCCATCGCGCGCCCTTGACTGTCCGGGTGGAGGTAGTCGAAGAGGTTCTCGCCGATGAAGTCGTCGGGGTCGCGCCCGAGGACGCGATTCGCCGATCCACTCGCGTACGCCACCGTTCCGTCCGGGTCGACGATCGTCACCACATCATCGGATTCCTCGACGAATCGTTCGGCTCGGCGCCGCTCGCGTCGTCGGTCGGTCATGTCACGAATGATCATAGCGAACCCCCGAGACGTCTCGTCGCCGGCCTCGAGCGGCGCGTACCGAACGTCCGCGTAGAACCGCGATCCGTCCGCGCGAATGCGCCAGCCCTCGTGCGCGCTCTCGCCGGCGACCCGCGCCTGTTGGAGCAACCGGTCGGAGGTTCCCCGCTCCCGGTCGGCCTCGGGATGGAGTTCGGCTATCGACATTCCGACTGCCGCCTCGGCGTCGTACCCGAACGTGTCCTCGGCGCTTTCGTTCCAGGTCTGAATCACACCCTCCTCGTCAACAACGACGAAGGTGTACTCGTCGACACTCTTCATCAGCAGACGGAACCGCTCGCGTTCCTCAAACAGTTCCCGTTGGCGCTCTTTGACATCAGTGATATCGGTCCCCGTCGCGAGCACCCGAACCGGCTCTCCCCCGTCGTCGTAAACTGGAACCGCCCGTGTTCTCAGCCATAGCTCGTCACTGCTGTCATCAACCACCCGGAACTCCCCGATCCACGGGTCGCCGGTTTCGATCATCGTCTCCAGTTCTCGCTGGATGCGGCCGCGGTCGTCGGGGTGGGTCGCTGTCTTGAACTCCTCGATGGAGTCGACATCCCGTCCGACGATGTCGACGAGCGTCTCGTTCCACGTCACCGCGCCCGTCTCTACGTTCCACTCGGCGAGGCCGGTGTTCGTCCCCGAAAGTGTCAGGTCAAGTCGTTCGCGCTGCTCCCGGAGTTCCTTCCGAGTGTTTCGGCGGTTGATCTCGTAGCCAGCCCACCGTCCAACTAGCTGGATGAACGACTGCTCGAACTCGTCAAAGGACTGGTCGCGGGGTTCCTCCGAGGCGAAACACAGCGTCCCGTAGGTGTTGTCGCCGGCCACGACTTTGCTCCCGATGTACGTCTCGAGTCCGAAGGTTTTGTACGCCAAGTCGTCCGCCAACCCGGCCCCGGTGGCGTTCGTGAGCGCCATGACACCGTCTCGCTCTATCGTCCTTCGGCAGTAGGACTGTTCGAGCGGGGCCGATTCGCCCGGCTGGAGAAGCTCGTGGGACCCCAGCGCCTCAACGATGGTCTGTCTACCAGACTCTCCTTCGTCGTCCGTCTCGATCTGCGTCAGGAAGCCGTACGGCAGGTCCAGATGGTCCCTGCCGGCCTCCAGCAGTCCCGTAATCTTTTGTTCGAAGGTACGCTCCGGGTCAGTCGTTACCTCGTAGATACGCTTGAGGAAGTCTCGTCTGGCCTCGGCCTGTCGCTCACGCTCCCTGCGCTCGGAGATGTCCACGAACAGGGCACTCGTTCCGGTCGTCTCGTCATCACGAGGAACAGCACGCAAGAGTGTGTGGACTGGCTCACCGTCTGCATCCACGAGTGCCCGCTCGCTCAACTCGAACCCGCCGGCAAGGGCGTCTTCGTATCCTCCCGCTCGCAGGTCCGCCGCAGAATCAGCGGTGTACAGGGATGCGAGCGGTTCCCCCACTATCTCGCCTCGGTCGTATCCCAGCCGATCCAGGAACCGGTCGCTACACGACTCCACCACCGCCTCGCCGTCGTCGTGGCGGGTTTGGATGAACATCAGCGGCCCTTGATCTAGGAACTGTTGGAGCCACTGAGTACGCTCTCGGCGCTCGGTGATATCCTGCTGGATGCCGATGTAGTTCCCGACAGCGCCACTCTCGTCCGTGACCGGTGTGACAGAGAGGCGAGACCAGTACGACGTGCCGTCCTTCCGCTCGTTCCGGAGCTCGAGTGAAACAGGCTCTTCGCTACTGATCGCCTCACGAAGTCGTGCCACCTGTTCCGGGTCGCTGTCTTCGCCCTGAAGGAATCGCGGATTGCGGCCGAGCGCGTCCTCGCGAGCGTATCCTGTCATCTGCTCGAACCCGTCGTTGACGTATATCAGCGGGTTATCCTCCTGATCCGGATCGGTGATCTGGATGCCGACGTTGGCCTCGTCCATCGCCCGCTCTTTGAGTTCGAGTTCGCGCTCTCGCTTCCTGCGCTCGCTCTCGTCACGAACCGTACAGACGAGTCGGCCGTCATCGATGATCGTGAGGGAGAGCTCGGCCGGGAACGTCGACCCGTCGGGGCGACTGCCGGTGACCATCCCGCGCCAGTATTTTTTGGATTCGAGCGCTGGGAACGCTTCGGCCTCTAGCCGCTCCACTTCCTCGTCATCGTACAGCTTTCGCCACGTGCTGCCCAGCAGTTGCTCTTTGTCCTCAAAGCCGTACATGTCGACGTGGGTCCGGTCGACATACTCGTACTCGTCGCCGTCGAGCACCGCGACACCGTCTCTTGACGACTCGACCGCTCGTTGAAACGATTCCAGCTGTTTTCGGCGTCGTTCCCGATCGGTTATGTCTCGGAGTACACCAGCGGCCCCCTCAAGTCTACTCTCACCGATGATAGCGATATTGTTCTCGATCAGTCGACTGTCGCCATCGGCTGTTTTGAGTTCGAACTCTACGGTCGTCGACCGTTCGTCGCTGGTAATTAAATCCTCGATCTGTTCTCGAACCCGGTCCACGTCCAATTCGTTCATTACGACCGACGGACGCTTTCCGATGAACTCTTTTCCGTCTCCAAACTGCCGCTTCGTGGCCTCGTTGACGTACGTGAAGCGACCCTCTGTGTCCAGCGCGTACACTGGGTCGTCGACAGCCTCAACGATCGTCTCGTACCGTTCCAGTTCCTCGAACCGGTGACGACGCTCGATCTCGGTGCCGATCCACTCTGCGACGAGTTCCACGAACTCCTTTTCTTCCGGGCGAAACGCCTCCGAACGCGGCTTCCCCATCGAGAAGTTCACCGTCCCGTGGGTCACGCCGTCGACGACGACGGGCGCCGCAATGTGTGCGCGCACGCCCTCGGCCGCCGGGTGATTCCGGTGGTCGGTGTCCTCAATGTCGGCGAACGCGAGCGATTCTGTTGCTTCGCCGGCGAGTGTCGCATCGCACATCGTGTCCCCGAGGTCGTACACTGCGCCCGCCTCGTGTGTCCCGGTCGCGTCAACCACGGCATCGACCTCGTAGTCGTCTCCGTCAACATGTGAGAGGATACCTGTATCGAGACCGAGGTGGTCGCACCCGAGCGACAGCAGTCGCTCGATCATCTCGTCGAACTCCTCGACACCGGCTGTAAGTTCACTCAGCCGACGGAGCGCAGTCGCGTCGTCTTTGACCGGGTCCTCGGGTCGTCCCGGTTGCGGCTCCACGCCCGGCGGTGGATTGTGCGCTATCGTGCGGATATAGCTCGCCCCGTCGACGTCGACCTGTTGGCTCGTGAGTTCGACCGTGAGATCCCCCTCGTGTGCGTGTTCGAGCGTCGTCGTCAGCGGTTCCGACGCTCCGGCGACGGTGCCATCGAGATGCCCACGAACGGCCTCGGCCGCTTTATCGCCGGAAATATCGGGCAGTCCGCTCCTCAGAAGCGCTTTTTCGTCGCGACCTGTCAACTCGACCGCGGCGCGGTTGACGGCCACCAGTGTTCCGTCGGTATCGCTGACGAACGTGGCGTCGTCCGACTGATCAAACAACGCACGGGCGACGTCACACCCCACGGCCGCCGACTGTCGGTGGTCGATCCGGGACAGCGCCGTTTCGAGATTCGCCGCGATCCCTTCGACGGTGGCTATCCCCGTTTTGTCGAGTCTCTCCAGTTCCGTGACACCGACGCGCAGTACTCGGTCGCGCCCGACGGGAGCGAGAACCTCGATCTGAAGCGGCTCCCGGGGGTCGGTGTCGACTGTTGCTTCGGGAGTATCGTCAACCAACGGGTCGTCCACACGTTCACCTGCTCGGTTGACGAGCGATTCCGGTATGCGGCCTGGAGCGCTGTCAACGCAGGCCGAAGATGAGACAGAGGACCCGAGAGTGGTGACCGTATCCGTCGCCGGGTCGTACGTACAGACGCTCGCCACCGGCTGGTCGAACGCCGTTTCCACTAACTCAATCGTGCGGGTGATCGCAGTCTCGACCGTTTCGGCTCCGTTGAGTTCCGCTGACAGGGCGAGAAGATTTCCCACGTGTTGATAAGGCGGTTCGGTACTATTCATATGTAATTATTTTTTTGCATGAACATAACTTGCTTGGACACTCGTTGCTTCTCGTAGAGAGCTGTTACTCCGTGGTTGCCACGGTGTTCGGAGCAACCCTACCGGTCGGCACAGAACGGATTTGACTCCGGGTCTCGGTTTGCGTGGAGAATTCGAGGGGTAATGCGTCGGTGCCTACTGCCTCACGAACGCACGTCCAAGCGAAAGGCAACTGGACCGGTGCAAACCTGATACCCACAGCGTCGGTCGTTCTCCGGTGTCGGGTCATCGTGGGCGTGTTGCCTTCATCGGTTGAACCATCTTCCAGAAGACCGACTGCAGTGAGTTCGCTGACGCAATGATAGCAGGTCTCGATGGGTATATCTAGCGAATCGCTGAGGTGAATCACCGACGTTGGCTTCTTGTTTGCTCCGAGAATCTCCATGTTGTACTCCCGGCCGAGTCTCCGTACAGATTTCATGAACGGTTATTTTTAGGTACGTACGCTTATGATCTGTAAAAAGCATATTTCTATTCTCATAGGTGCCTGCTCTTTGATACCGATATGAATCGGTATGCCGAAACTTCGATCAAGTGGGGACTCCAGGCTGTTCGAGACGACTGTCTGCTGCCAGCTGAGTCCATGATTTGATGACTGCATGCGTGGAGGTAATAAAACATCGCCGATCGGTACATAATCTTATTGATGATTACTCCAGATACAGGAGAGAGCTGCTTAGATGAGCATTCCTGTCAACAAAGTATTGATTTGTACTGGACTACCTTCCGAACTTGTGGGGTCGGCGCAGTCAGCACTGAAGCTACGAATGACAGAATCCGTGCACGGGATCTCGACATCGATCGACTGACCGAAGGGGGACGAGATGTCCCCCGATGTGACAAAGAACCGGTCAGATCCGGTTGCGACTGCTGGTGACAGTCGCGACCGGCGATCGATCGACGAGCGTCTACAAGGTATCGATCCGATCTCCATCGAGAAATTGCCGCTGACAGAACAGGCCACGGCGGTCGTCGACGAGACGACCGTCGCGGCCGACCTGGTCACGCAACTCGATTTCAGTCGCTACGAACGCCGCGATCCAGTTCCTGACTGGCACGATTCGAAGCCGTTCGAGGCGATGTTCGCCGCTCTGCTCTTACAGGAACTCGAAGACACGTCCGATGGCTGGCTCCATCGGACGCTCGACGCCGATCCCGACCTCGCGACCGAACTCGGTTTCGAGTCCGGCGATCCCCCGTCGAGAAGCACGATCTCCAGAGCAGATACTGGACGATTCGCCGAACTCACGTCAACGATCGAGACGACTGCTCGCCAGATCCAGCAGCTGGCTGCCGAACGCGGCAGTCCGATCGGCACTCCCTACGAAGAGCGCGCTTCCGAGGAGCCGACAGGCTCCTCGAAGCGCACTGTCAACCGCCTCCTTCGGCGGAAAACCAGGGATCTCCTCAACGAACTTCAGACGGTCGTGTTGCCGGCCTTCGAGTTCGATCGATCCGAGGATCCCATCTACGACGACGAAGAGCTCCTCACCCTCGAAGCCTGTCTCGGGGTCACAGGCACCGCCGCCAACGGCGGTGCCGAGACCTACGGCGATTACGTCAATCCCGATCCCGACTTGGACGATCCATTCTACGAAGACGGCCCGAGCGGTGAAACGCTGCTGGAAGCGATCAAGGACCTCTCTCCGACGGACATCACCGAGATGGTCAACCAGGGCGCGGCCCGCGTCTTGACGCGGGCCAAGCCCCGGATGGAATTCGAGACACCAGTTATGCTGTCGATCGACGTGACCTACGTCGCTTTCTACGGGGATCGCGAGGAACTGATCCGGGTGCAAGGAGCCCCTGACGACAAATCCTACGACTGGTGTCACAAGTTCGCGACCGCGAACGTTGTCGGGGACAACGTTCACTTCGCGGCCGCGATGCTTCCGGTTGGGAACGCCGACTACCACGATCCCGACGCCTACCCTGGAGAGGACAAATCCTATCGAGTCGGCGACGTCGTTCGCCGACTCGTCGATCACGTCACCGAGGAGTGCCGGATCAACGTTCGCCGACTCTACGGCGATGCAGAATTCTACGCCACCGACGTCTTCACCTCTCTCGAATGGCGAGACATCCGGTACGTGATCCCGGCCCCGCGCGATGACCGCGTCAAGCGGTTCATCGCGCGCATGGACGAGGACGTAGATGGGAACAAGCAAGTGACGGTCAAAGACGACCATGCTGTTCACGGTCCAGTCAAACACGACGTCAGTAATACACGGGCTGAGACGACGCTCGTCGGCCTTCCTCCCGACGAGGATCACGACGAAGTCCAGACGTTTGCGACGAATCTCGTCCTCGACGACGAGATTCGTCTCGATCGGCGCTGGACTAAGAAACAGATCACTCGGTACAGACGCCGAGGTGGGATCGAAACGGCTTACAGTAAGATCAAGGAATTCGCGCCGTGGACGACGTCGACGGACTTCTCGGTTCGACTGTTTCACTTCGGCTTCGCGGTCCTGCTGTACGATCTCTGGTTGCTCGTGGACTTCCTGGTCCAGACGTTGATCGATGTCGTCGAGTTTCGCACGAAACCGCGAGTCAACGCCTCGCGGTTTCGTGAATTTCTCCGTCGGGAGGTGAGCGCATTGCTGTAGATCCCGACCCGCGCAAGCCCTTCGTGAGAGGCATCACTCTCCAAGCCGGGTGAATTTCGCAGTTCTGGGCGAACGACCGCCACTCCCCACCGGCGAGTGGCGGTCGTGAC
>JBKEGM010000022.1:0-17428 GCA_046710005.1 Natrialbaceae archaeon | reverse complement strand
TCGGGGTGTTCGGCCAGGGTATCCGCGACTTCGTTGCACCCCGGCCGATACTCCAGGGCGAAGACGAGTTCCCGCATACGCCAGTCTGAGGGGGCGAAGGACTTAACGGGCCGGTCGGTTTGCGAGTTAACTCCAGGGTGCAGCTTCCACCCGAGTAAGTCTCCCGTGACCTTTTACTCCAGTGGACCGTACCGCTGGCCGTGACGACGACCGCGAGTCCCGGACGGCCGTCCGTCCGCATCCGCACGGCAGAACGGGCTGATCTGCTGGGCGTGATGCACATCGAGAACGAGTCGTTTCCCCAACCCTGGCCCTATGACGCGTTCAACCGGTTCCTGGGGGAACCGGGCTTTCTCGTCGCCCAGGGGGCGGACGGCGCCGTGGTGGGCTACGTCGTCTCGGACGTGATTCCCAACCACGGCGGATCGGTTGGCCACGTGAAGGACCTGGCCGTCCACCCCGAGCGACGGGGCCAGGGTATCGGTCGCGCGCTACTCAATCGGAGCATCAGCACAATGGCCGCCCAGGGAACTCCAACCGTCAAACTCGAAGTTCGCGAATCCAACGACACCGCGATCTCCCTGTACGAGGACTTCGGTTTCCAGTCGCTTCGCCGGATTCCAGGGTACTACCAGGACGGCGAGGACGCCATTGTAATGGTACTTGACGTCACCGGATAGCGATCGAGATTCGTTCTCGCTGGCAGTGGTCGACAGCGGGCCGCTGAAGTGCGAAACTCGACGCGCTAATGATCCGACACGCAATCACGTGAACACTCGAATGTACGCGACGCCGAACAGCAGGACTGCCAGGTAAAACACGGTCATCATGACGAAAAAAACCCGCATTTCCACCCCGACAGTGGGAAGCCATCCCACGAGTTTCTGGAGGAGTCCGCCGATGAGGCCGAGGGCGAAGAGTAGGGTCACGGCCTCGGGCCCCCGCTTCCTCACCATTTTCCCCCGCTGTGCTGTGGTCACGTCTGGCGATTCGGACCTGCCATATTTGAACGACTCGACGGTTGCGACACGCTCCACGCCGACGTTACTGGCCTGGAGTCCTTTAGCGAGCATGCGCCACTGGTCAATGTCTTCGCTGGGGAGTTGGTAGGCGAACAGCAGCAGGTGCGTATATTGTTGGCAGAGGCCGCGGAGTCGCTGCCGAAACTCGGACGCGGTGTTGGTGTTCAGGTCACGAACGATTCCCACTCCGATGGCACCGTTGATGACGATATCGGAGGTCGATTGGCCGTGTGGGGTTTCTATCACGTCCTTTTCCCACTCCGTTTCAGCATCGCCATTCAGTTCCCGTTCTAGCGTCCGTTTTAACGCCTGGGAGACCTGCCGGACCGTCGTTTGATCGGTCCGATTACGCCACCCTTCAATGGCCTTCAGGATGGTCTCGAAGGTTTGGTCGGCCTCACCACCCGACTGGATTGCCTGCTCGAATGCATCGTCCCGAAATCCCAGCGACGAATCCCGCCCTGAGGAGCGTCTACTGTCCAGTGCGTCCGCCTTGGAATCATCCGGTGACTCTGTGTGCGTACTCATTTGGTCTCACCGTCCAGTCCTCTTTTTGAGGGTCCATCGCCGGTCGCCCGGGCCGAGCAGCGGTGGGAAACTGCAGGCGTCAGTCTTTCCGGTTTTCTGGAGAGGATCGCTCGAACCTATCTGGCATCGCCCATATGGACTAACAGGTTACGTTCGGATAATTTGCTGTTCGCTACTAGCAAAGACCGTCCCCAATCCGAGGGCTACGTGAATAGGGTCACGCCGACGGTTCGAACAGACTGGAGATCACGATTTGCTCGCCAGCGCGTCGATGTGACTGGAACGTGGGCGAGGAAATGCCCAGGCCCGTGGCGAGGTCCTCGTTCGTCGCGGTCCGGGGCCACTCGTAGTATCCGCCGAAATAAGCGGCCCGGAGTGCCTGATACTGGCGGTCGGTACAGGCCTGCCGGACGCGCTCCTGGAACGTGAGTGGCGTTTCAGCGTCGTCGTCCACCGACCGTCTGGCGACCAGCGTCGTCTCGGGGTAGGCGTCCGTTATTTCTTCGACGAATTCCCGGACGGAACGACTGGCGTCGATGTGGACCGTGACAGTCACGGCCCCATCATCGGCTGCGATCGACGTGAGTTGAGCCCCTTGGTCATAAACGACCTCCAGGAACGGGGACACGGCAGCAGTTACCCGGTAAACGTTCGACTCGTCGCCCGTCGCCAGCGCCTCGATCTCCTCCACTGCACTCACTTCCGCGGCGGCCTCCTCGACAGTCGGCGGGTCGAGCGGCGTCTGAACGAACCCGAAGAACTGCTCCTCTCCGATCGGGATCGCTCCCTGAAGGGTGATCGGCGCGTCGAGCTCCGTCGAAAGTCGGTTGAGGATGAGTCGCGAGCCCCCGATGTCGAGTTCGACCTCCGACGTCGCCCCGGTCAACTGGGGGTGGCTCTCACCGAGCGCATCCATCGCCATGGCGACCATCCGACCGAGGTCGAGGAACACTTCGATGTGCCGCTCAGAGAATGCGTCCGGTTCTGGAGCGTGGATCACCAATACCAGTTCGGTCACGGCGTCGACCGATATGGGGACGCCGACGATCGAACGGAACCCGTAGGCCAACGCCGTCTTTCGGTGATCGGCCCAGGCAGCGTCTTCCAGGACGTTCGAAACCGACTGGACCTCGCCGGTTTCAACCGCCTCGAGCGCTAGCGACTGGAGTGGATGCCCCGGTTGAGCATCTCGGATTTCGTCGGTGAGTCCGTTCATGTTCCCCGCCGTCGTTTCGGGCATCACGCGGCTCCGGTCCTCCACGAGGTGTCCGATCCAGACCGACGAATAGACAGCCTGATCCCCCAGCGTGTCACAGACCGTCGTCTCGGCGGCTTCCCTCGTCGAGGCATCGAACAGGGACCGGTGTACCGCCTGAACAACGGTGGTCAGGTGGTCGAGTTCGGCAAGCGTCTCGGATTTCCGTTCGAGTTCGTCGTCTCGGGTTTCGAGCGCCGATTTCCGTTCGACACGTTCGAGGGCGCCCTCGATGTTGTCGCCGAGGATGTCACACAGTTCGACCGTAAGTTCCGACAGTTCGGGGTCGTCGATCGATCCGGTGACCAGGAGACCCTCCGTCCCCAGCGGAATGAAAAACCGACTCCGAAACCCACTGGCGTCATTCGAGTCCTCGTCCCGGACCCCTCTCGTCTCGCCCTCGACGAAGGCCGTCCACCCGGGATGGTCCTCATCCGGCGAAATCGGGGTGGCTTCGCCCAGAGCGTCTCTCAGGGCATCGGATCGCCCCTCAGGGACGAGTTCGTTCCGAGTTTCGTCGATCGTGTACACCGTCACCCCGGGCAACTCCATGAGGTTGGTAGCGGCGGAGACACCAGCCTGGGCGACGGCTTCCACCGTCTCTCCGCGGTACATTTCTCGTGTCTGCGCATGGAGCGTTTCGAGTGCTTGTCGATATCGGTACTCCTCGGTCCGGTCCCTGATAATCGTGAGCACCGCCGACATCCCGTCGTATGGTATCGATCGCGAGGTGGTCTCGATTTCGCGTCGATCCCCGGTCAGGGTTTCCATCGTCCGGCGATAACTCGTGGGTTCCTGTTCGCCACGCTGGGTTCGACGGGCAGTTTCAATGGCGAGTTCGTGTTCGAACGGGTCGAGGTAGGCAGTGAGGTGGGTGTCGAGGATGGAATCGACGTCGGCGGAGTCCACCAGGTCGGCGAATGCGTCGTTCGCGTAGATGATGTTCCCGTCCACGTGAATGATGAGGGGATCCGGCGACATTTCGACGAGCGTGCGATAGCGCTGCTCGTTCCGCCGGAGTTTCTCCTGTGTCTCGTGCAACGCGGTGACGTCATTGATGATGGCCTGCGCGACGCGTTTTCCCTCGTACCAGCCGGCGGTCGTGCTGGTTCGGATGAATCGCTGTTCGCCGTCCTCTCGGACGATTCTGAAGTCCGTCGGCCCGACGGGGTCCTCCTCCGCCAGGACCCGTTCGAGTTCTTCCTCGGCCGTTTCGTGTTCTTCCGGGTGGAGGAACTCGTAGATGGAGCGCCCTCGCAGGTCGGATCGGTCCTCGAGGCCGAGTAACTCGACGGCGGCCTCGTTCCCCCAGACGAGGTCGCCGCCGTCGTCGATCAGATTTATCGGGGCGGCCGCGGTCTCGAAGAGGTTGCGATAGGTCTGCTCCGGCTGATGCAGTTTTTGTTCGCGCTCCCTGCGTTCGGTGACGTTCTGGGCAACACCCAGGCCGGCAAAAATCTCCCCATCGGCGTCCCTGAGTGGAACGGTCTGCACGTGGTAGGTTCGATCCTGGTAGGGTACCTCAAAGGTGTTTGCGTCCCCGTTCAGGGCGGCACGGTTGTTCTCTTCCACGGTCGCCGCCAGGTCGGGCGGGAAAACCTCCGCGGGCGTTTTCCCCTGGATCGTTTCGGCCGTCAGGCCCACTTCCTCGAAGTCGGCCCCGCCCACCACTGAATACTGGAGGTTCTCATCGTAAATGAACACCCCCCCATTGGGGAAGTGCTCGACCAGTGCCTCGAAGCGGGCCGCCACCGTTTCCAGGTCGCGTTCCCGGCGCTTGCGTTCGGAGACGTCCTGCTGAAATCCCAGGAAATGGGTCGTGACTCCCTCGTCGTTCTTGATTGGGGTGACGGTGATTTCGTTCCAGAACGCCGTCCCGTCTTCTCGGTAGTTCTTGAGTTCCACCGTCGCCGATCGTTCCTCGTCGATCGCCGCGGCCAACTCCGCGACGGCCTCGGGATCCGTGTCCTCGCCCTGGAGCAAGCGACAATTCTCGCCCAGGAGTGACGCTTCGTCATAGCCCGTGATTCGTTCGAAGCCCTCGTTCACGTAGATGAGCGGATTGTCGTCGCGGTTCGGGTCGGTCAAGGTAATGCCGATCGACGCCTCGTCTATAGCCCGGTTTTTCAGGCGGAGTTCCCGTTGACTCCCGCTGACGAGGACGTAAATTAGCCCCGCACTGACGAGCACTTCGGCTATCCCTTTTCCCGTCTGGATGCGGTGCAAGACGGATGGCTCCGCGATCACGCTTGGCAAGAGTACGTCGGAAAGGACCAGGAGGACGAGCGCGAAGGCGACGTAGATGCCCACGACGCCCAGTGGAGTCAACTGACTAAGATAGCTGTACCATCTACCATGGGGAGGGTCCGTTGGCATCATAGGGGGGCACACCGGCTTGCTCCTTACCGGTTCGACGTGGCGGGGCATAACCCCTATGGCACATTACTATTTTCATTTTATACTAAATTTAGCCGCTCGGTGACCGTTCTCGAAGGGTACTTTGGAGGGCCGAGCGGACGGGATCCGCCGCCCGTGACGGCCGGCGGAGACGGGATCGTGATGGTGCTGGAGGTCATCTGATAATGGCGGACATTCGCGGTTGCGTTCGTGTTTCGATCGACGGGACGGGCGGAATACAAAGGGTGAATTCTGGGATTTTGGGGCAGGCCTCGGGAGGCTCCCCCAACTCTCACATGGGGGTACATCCGGGATTTGGTATGTAATCTAATTTTATGGTTTTATCCGGCGTCGCCCCAACCGATCCGGCCGAGGTTCGACAATGCCAGGGGGACATGCAGACGCCCCAGGGCCTGCCGATGGCCGACGACGAGGAGTACTCCGACGAGTCGCTCGTTGGGGACGCGTTCCCGAGGACGCGGCACCGGAGTAACGGCCCGTCGATCAACGGCTTCTCGATACCGCCGACAGGGTCGGGTTTTTATCGTTCCGGACCAAGGTCCGTTCATGGGATATCGCTGCCCCGTCTGCGACGAACCACAACTCGACGGCGAGCACCTGGCCAACCACCTGGCGTTCACGGCGATGATCCGCAGCGAGGAGCACGCGGCCTGGCTTGACGACCACGTCGAGGGGTGGAAGGAATTGCGGCCCCCGGAACTCGCGCGGGACGTGATCACCCACGTTCCCGAGGAGGACCTCCCCGACGAACTCGAGGCGGAGGCGAGCCACGATAACCAGTCGGCTCGCGAACGGGGGCGCGGTGCGGTTTCCGAGCGTCAGCGCGGCGCAAAAGACAGTGAGGAACTCACGGGCGAAGCGGCGGAGGTAATGGCCGAAGCCAGGGCAATGACCCAGGAGATGCACGACCAGGCCGAGGAATCGGATGGGACGGCGACAGACCCGGATGTGGACGCCGACGAGGACGATGGGTCGTCGGACGGAAACGCGTAACTGTTCCACCACCGAGGACGACGTATGGACGCTGACACGACGGGGTGGATCGACCCAGAGACGGAAGCCGAGGTCAGGGCAGCCTACGAATCGCTCGAACCCACAGCAGGGACGGTCGTGCGGGAGACGGCCAAGGCAATGGAGTTCGACCAGGCGGAGTACGAGACGCGCGTTACGCCGGCAGTCATCGAAACGGTCCGGGATGCGCTCTTTGCCGGGTTGCTCGTGGTGACCGTGGATTCGCGCAACGCGTTCGAGGACTGGCGGGTGACCTACGAGGGCGAGGTCGTCGAAATCGGCAGCGGAAACGTTGATCGCGTGGTCTGGCACGCGCCGGGATTCACGGACGAGGCCGTTGCCGCAACGTTCCAGGAAAAACCCGAGGCCGCTATCGGGACGCTTCGACGGCAGGCGTTCGGCCGACTCTACCAGGAGATTCTGCGATAATGGGAGCGTCTCTGCGAGCATTGGGAGGAAACTGGCGGGTGGTCGTCCGTGGTTGACTCGACGCCGCCGGAGTCGGAATGGCCCCTCCTCGAGTCCGAGACCGAATACGAGAACGATTGGTATCGGGGTGGGTACGACCTCGTCGAACAGCCAGACGGGTCCCGGAAGCGCTACTACTGGGCGGGCCTCCCACCGGCGGTCGTGGTCATTGCCGTCCACGACGGGGAGGTCATCTTCGTCGAGCAATACCGGCCGCCAGTGCGACACACACAACTCGAACTGCCTGCTGGCTTGGTGGAAGACGACGAATCCTACGAGACTGCCGGTGCTCGCGAACTCCGGGAAGAGACGGGGTTCGACCCCGGGCGGGTGGACCTGTTGCAGGACGTCTGGGTCGCGACCGGCCTGCTCCGGCATCGACGTGGGACCGTCTTCGCTGACGACCTCGAGCCGGGGGAACCGGCTCTGGAGGGCAACGAGTTTCTCACGGTGCGTCGCGTTCCCGCCGACGAAGCGATCGACCGGGCCCGAGCGCAACCGACGAACGACGCGACTGTCGAGGGACTCCTTCTGGCGATGGCGGACGGCTACTTGCCGTCGCCGGCCTGAGCGACGTCGTTCTCTCGGGCAGACGCCACGATTCTCGGTGGTGAGTCGCCGCCACTGTACCCCACGCTATAACGAAATTTGGCTGGCCAGACGAAAGAGGGAATCGAAAAGGTCAAGCTTCGAGAAGGGAAAATGAAGGGTGGTGATCAGTCGGCCGCGAACTCCGCGATATCGAGTTCCTCGAGTTTTTCGTCGGACGGCCGACCGTTCTCGGTCCAGTCCCGGAGTTCGTAGTACTCCTCGAGCATCGTCTCGAAGTCCGCATGGGACAGGGTGCTGCCGTCGGCCGGGCCGCCGGCTTCGAGCGGTTTCGTCATACGGTCGGGGAGGTCGTCGTCCTCGCGACCGAAGCCCTCGCGGAGGTTGAACAACCGTGTCATGTTGTAGGCACGCTCGCCGACGGTCTGCAGGTCGTCCACGTCGACGTCATAGCCCATCGCGTTCAGCCACTCGGCGGAGCGCTCGTAGTCATAGCCGGTGAAGTCACAGGTCACCATACTGAACAGGAGGGCGGTCTCGTCCTGTCCCTCGACGACGGCCTCGGCGTGGCCCTCGGTGTCCAGTGGGTCGCGCTCGCCACCCAGGGCATCAGTGCCGATGGGGAAGGCCCGCTGGTGGCAGGCGCCCCGGTCGGAGGTGGCATAGGCCAGGCCCATGCTGTAGGAGGCCCGGGGGTCGTAGGCCGGCGGTTCCATGCCCTTGACTTCGACTGCCGCTTCCGTTGCCTCGGGATCGCCGCCGGCCAGTTTCTCGGCGGCGTCGGCCACGCCCAGCGCGAGGTCCTCGCCGATCCCTTCCCGGTGGGCGATCTTCTCGACGAGGTCGACCGCGCCCGCCGCATCGCCGAACTCGATGTCGTAGTCGATCAGTTCTTCCTCGGCGCACTCCATCGTAAACGAGACGACGTTACCCAGCGAGATGGTGTCCATCCCGAGCGTGTCGGCGTGGTTGGCCATTTCGGTAACGCCGGTGACGTCCTCGATGCCGGCGTTCGAGCCCATCATGCCGATGGTCTCGTACTCGGGCCCCCAGTCGACTTCGGCGTCGGGATAGGCCCCCTCGACCTCCGCGTCCTCAAACTTGACGACGTGGCCGCAGGCGACCGGGCAGGCATAACAGGAATCGGTGTCGACGTGCCCCGGTTCGAAGGCGTCGATGTTGAGATCGTCGACGTCCAGCGGGGTGCCTCGCGTCCAGTGTCGGTTCGGAATCGCGCCGACCTCGTTCGTCCAGTCGACGATGTTCTGGGTGCCGCCCTCGCGGGCCCACTCGACGCCGTCGCCGGTGCCCAGCCGCTGGCTGTGTTCGATCGTGAGGTCACGGTCGGGGGTTTCGATTTGGTCGGTCGCGCGGGCGACGACCGCCTTGAGGTTCTTCGACCCCATGACGGCCCCGACCCCGCCCCGACCGGCGTGATGGGTGCCCTCGTCGCTGGAGATGGTCGCGAATCGAACGTGGTTCTCACCCGCCGGGCCGATCGCGGCGACCTTGGTGTCGTCGTCCGGGAACTGGCGGGCCGTCTCGTCGGTTCGCATGCCCCAGAGGTCGGTCGCGTCCTCGATGCGTACCTCGCCGTCGTCGACCTCGAGGTAGACCGGGTGATCGGCCTCGCCCTCGAAGACGATCCCCAGGTAGGACGGCAGCGCGAAGCGACATCGCGCCGGGAAGTGTCCGCCCGAGTAGGAGTCGACGAACGTGCCGGTTAGCGGCGACTTCGTGACGGCGGCATATCGGGAGGTCCCAGGCGCCACGGCGGACATCGGTCCGAACATGAAGAACAGTTCGTTCTCGGGGGAGAGCGGGTCCACGCCCGGATCGAGTTCTTCCAGGAGGTAGGCCGCGCCCAGCCCCTTGCCCGAGAGGAACCGGTCGCGCCAGGCCGCGGGGACCGTCTCGGTTTCGACGGTTTCCGCGCTGAGGTTCACCCTGAGCAGGTGCTTCATTTCCGGGACGCCGTCGGTCGAGTCTGCGGTATCTGATGGCATGGATCGTGGTAAGGGCGGGCGGCGTGAAATATCCACCTGAAATCTCCGTCGTTATATCAAATTTGATATAACGGTTCGACGGGTGTGGTTTCCCGGTTGCTGTCACCGGGTCGCATCCCCGCTCCGGCAATGAGGAAAGCATATACGAGTCGGGCGGATTCGCCGGTACATGCCCGGCCCCGTCTTTCTCGAGGGTGCGGAAGTCACCCTTCGACCGGTCGAAGAATCGGATATCGAGTTCATCCAGCAGTGCATGAACGACCCCGACGTCTGGCGACCTGCGCTCGGCGCGGAACCGATGAACGGCGAACAGGGCTCGGAGTTCTTCGAGACCGTCTTCTCCGCGGAGGGGGACGTCCACTGCCTGATCTGTGACGACGATGAGCCCATGGGCCTCGTCTCGTTGACGACGTCGCAGTACGGCCCGGACGAGACCGCACGCTCGCGGGACGCGGAACTGGCCTACTACCTGGCGCCAGAGTTTCACGGACAAGGGTACGGTTCCGACGCCGCCGCCACGATGATCGAGTACGCGTTCGAAGACCTGAACTTCCGTCGCGTGAGCGCTCGGTGCGGGAGCTTCAACGACGGATCGGCCGCGCTGCTGGAGTCACTGGGCTTCGAGCAGGAAGGTCGGCGTCGAGAGGCGTCGTGGTACCGCGGCGAGTACCACGACATGCTCTGGTATGGCTTGCTCCGGCCGGAGTGGCGCGAGCGACAGGACGGGGGCGAGGGGACGTAGCGCGACGGCCGCACCGTCATCGAGTTGTCTGCCTCGTCTCCCGCTTTCGCATCCACCTGGCGGTCTCCGTCTACCGTGTCCCCGTCACCGTCATTCACGCCGACGATGAGGCCGTCGTCCGAGGACCGTCGCGCCGCTGATCGCGTCGAAACCGCGGATGGAGAAGCGCACGTCCGGGGATGGCGCTGGGTCCTGGTTCGGCGCCGTGCCCCCGTGGATGTTCTGGGGTCCCGGTCGTCGTCGCCGTGATTTCGGAGACCCCGATCGAGTGTCAGTGGCCGCCTAGAGCGCGGACTTGACCTGTTCGAGGAACTGTTCCGGCGGGAGCGCACCGGTGAACTGCTGGGCTTCTCCGTTGACGTTGATCTGGGGGACCGATCGGACGCCGAACTCCTGGGAGAGTTCCATGAACTCCTGGGACTCGACCATCTCGCCGGTGATGTTGTCGTTGGCCATCGCGAAGGAATGGGCCGTCCGGACCGCCCGCGGGCAGTGCGGGCAGGTTGGCGTCACGAACACCGTGATGTCGACCTCCTCGTCGATCTCCTCGAGTTCGGAGACGAGGTCCTCGTCCAGGGTCGTTTCGCCGGTCGACACCTCGACGATGTCCTCCAGATAGCTGGGGAACTCGTGGCCGGACGGGATACCGAAGTACCGCACGTTGCTGTTCCCGTCACGGGAGAGGATCGCGACCGGGCCGCCGTCGTACTTGTCGGCATTCCACTTCTCGGCGGTTTCGCCCCGGAGATCGTGCTGTTCGAGTGTGAGGTCCTCGTGAAGGGCGGCCAGTTCCCTGTTGAGTTCGATCGTCTCGTCGCAGTACTGGCAGTCGTCCTCGGTGAATAGGTGAATCGTGACCGGTTCCTCGATACCATCGAGTTGCTCTTTGACGTCGGGACGGTCGTCTTCGGAAATGAACGCCATGTACAATACTATAGTCCGCTCATTCGTTTAAAACCTGTCGTTGCGGGATTTGGGTGTAAAATACGGTATTGTAGTTTCGAACGTTTTGCAATATTCACAGCATTGCGTTCCTCTATTCCCCTGGATTTCGTGGAGTACCCACCAATCGCTGGGGGACGTCGATAATAATCGTCGGAGAGCGCAAACGCTCTCCACGTAGGACCGTAAAACGGCGTTTCTGTGCCGATACCGCGACGGAGAAGCCTTACAGACGAGTCAGGTTGGTCGCTCGCGGACCTTTCTCGGCCTGCTCGATGTCGAATTCGACTTCTTGTCCTTCTTCGAGGTCGGGGCCGCCAACGTCCTCCATGTGGAAGAAAACGTCTTCGTCCGCGTCCTCAGTGTCGATGAAACCGTAACCGCCCGTGTCGTTGAAGAAATCGACCGTACCTGTTGCCATTGCACTCGTTGGGAACCGCGCCCCACAGATAACCCTTCCGTTCCGGGACGGAGACCGCGTGAGACCGTACCATTCGCCAGTCAGGACACTTCTCGCGGGGTGGGACCCATCCGCCCCAATTCACGCGTGATGGCCCACGGGCAACACGTAGAGGGGCCGCTGGTCGGGTGTCGCGCCGACGGTTTCCTGGACTGCCTCGTCGTCGAAGGCGCCAATGGCGACCGTTGCCAGTTCCAACGCCTCGGCCTGGAGGTAGACGTTCTGGGAGAGGTGCCCGGCTTCCATCGGGATGTATCGGTCGGCCCCGCGGTCGCCATACTCCCGGGTCGTCCGTTCGTCCTCGGCACAGACGACGAGGTCGACGGCGGCGGTTTCCACCCAGGCCTGGTCATAAGTTGCTTCACGAAGTTCGGGTTGGACGTTCCCTCGCTGCAGGAGGCCGAGTTCGTGGTCCGCCGGCCGATACCAGTAGACGCCAGGTTCGAGGAACTCGACGCCCGGTTCGCCCACGACCGCATAGACTTCGAGCGGGAACGTGGCCCCTGCGCTCGGGACTGCTCGGAACCCGGACTCATCGTCGGTGACTCCCTGTGCGGCCCAGAGGAGTTTCGAGAACTCTGTTTCGTCGATTGCTTTCGAATCTATCTCGCGACGCGACCGTCGGTGCCGGATCGCCCTGGCAACCGTCATATTGCCCTCGCCCTCTGGGTCTGGGAGGGCGATGAACGATTCCGGTTCGAGTCCCCCGTCGGTCCGGACGTCGGCGCCGGGTCGCTGTCGATCAAACGGCATCATCCGAAACACGTCACCGAGGGACAATAATGGCGGCGCTCGATTTCCGGTCGGCAAGAACGGACGGCAACGGTGGGCGTCCGGTTCAGTCGTCCAGCGTCAGCGTGGCCGGCGTCTCCTGTTGCAGGTTGTCGCTTACCGGGCAGCGCTCTTCGACCGCCTCCAGCCACGAGTGGAGCAGTTCGGGATCGGCCTCGGTGTCGACGGCAACCTCGATCTCGAATGCCTGGAAGCCGGCGCGTTCGTCGGACGCTTCGCCCATGAAGACGGCCGGATCGTACTCGCCACCGACGGACACCGCGAGGTCGTCGATGACGATTCCCATCTCGTCGGCGACCTTGTGGCCGGTCGCATTGATGCACCCCGCGAAGGCCGCCAGAAGATAATCGAGCGGACTGGCGTCGTCCCCGACGACGAATTCCGCCCCGCCGGTGTCGATCGTCATCCGCTTTGGGCTCTGGCTCCGTCCCTCGATGTCAACGCGATTCACGGTCACCGCTGACGGCTCGTCAGGTGCCATACTTATCATCGGGAAAGTTCAGGGAAATGTTTTGATATTCGACGCCACTTCGTGAATCGTTACCACTTGGGATCCAAGTCGGGCGCCCTGGGCCTCACTCAGTCGAGCAGGCGCTGGACGGACGGCTCGTACTCCTCGGGGAGTACTTCGGCGATGGCGTCGGTGTCGGTTTCGCCGTTGCGGTTGACGAGGTAGGTCCGGCCGGGAACGTCGCCGTAGATCCGCTGGAAGTCGTAGACGAACCCGTAAACTCCCGTGTCCTCGGGGATGTCGTCGGACTCCCGCAGGAACTCGACCTGGGCGTCGACGTTGTACTCGACCAGTTGGTTCACCACCGTCTCGTCGTCCGCCCCGTTATCGACGGCGTCGCTCGCGAGGCCCTCCTCGACGACCGGGGTGAGCAGGCGAACCCACTTTGCGATGCCCGGTGGTTCGTCGCCACCCTCGCCCGTAACCGTCTCGTAGGTGGCCGTAACAGCTCCACAGCCAGTGTGGCCGACCACGGCGATGGCGTCGGTACCGGTGTGACCCACCGGGTACAGCAGGTTCCCGTTGACGACCAGTTCCCCGTCCACCTCGTCCCAGGCCTGATTGCCGATGTTGCTCGGGGTGAACAGCCAGCCCGGTTCGTCGACATCCCACATTCCCTCCTGGGAAACGCGGGAGTCGGAACAGCACATCGACACCGCGGCGGGATGTTGGGCGTCCTGGACTGCGGCGAAATGGTCGTCAGGGATCGATTCAGTATGATCGCGATTGCCGTCGAGCAGTTCCAGCAGCGTCTCGTCCGTCATGGTCGAGGTGACTCTACCGGCCAGCAAAAAGCCCATCATTCGGATCGAACGGGCGTGGGTTGGCAATTCGACCCTCGGTAACTGTGACCGCTTAGGGTGTGGGCGTGGAGTCGAGCGGACGGTCCATTCCCTGTTGCTTGAGTCCCCCGTCGAGAGACGCACGGACACCCTCCTCCAGTGGTCGGTGCTGGATGCCGAGTTCACGCTGAGCCTTCGAATTGTCGACCAGCACCGCCCAGGTTTCGAAAAACTGGAAGGTCTCGCTCCGCAGGCCTTCCCGCGACATCGTGAACCGCTCGATTTCAGAAATCGGGTAACTCAGCCATCGACGGAGGGTGCTCGGAACGGCCCGAGGAGCCTCGATGTCCGTCAACTCCTCAGCCCCGCGACGACCCTCACGCCGTCCGGTAGATCGGCGGCGGTCGTTCGGGATCTGGTGGGGACCGTCACGCGATGGTCGTAAGCAATCAGCCACTCGACCAGCTGGGACCCGGTATATCCCGCACCAGATAACGAAATACTCCATTCTTCTCCCCGCCAATGAGGTACGGTAACAAATTCCTATGAATATTAGGCTTATATACCTTTGCGACCAGCGGTATCGCGGCAGGGCCCCGTGGTCGCTGCTCCCCGTTCGTTGGGCCGGCCGATTCGTTCCCATCTCGACGGTTCCAAGCGGATATGGTCCAGCCGTGTGAAGGACAACACATGACCGAGTACGCAGCGCGAGCCGAGTTCGACCCTTTGAACGCGGTCCGGGTCCACACGCCGGGCCTGGAACTGTGGAGCGGGGCGCTGGACCCCGATTCGAACCTCTTCGACGTTCCTATCGCGCCCGAGCGCGCTCGCCGCGAACACGAGCGCCTGATCGAGACCTACGAGGCCGCGGGTATCGAGGTGCATACCCTTGCCGGCGACCTTCAGGCTGCGGGCGTCCTCGACGACCTGGTTCGGGAGTACGTCACGATCCCCGATGCCGCCGATGTGGACCTCGACGCGACCCTGTCGGCCCTCGGTCCGCACGAGAAACTGGGCCTCGCCCTCTCCCGGGCCCGCCTCGAACCCCATCAGAAAGCAGCCACCAGCGTCCACGTCGAGCGCCCCATCTCGAACATCTACTTCCAGCGGGACACGACGATCTTGGGCGATAAAGGGCCGATCCTTTGCTCGATGGCCAAGCCCGTTCGCCAGCCAGAGATCCATTTCGTTCGGGAAGCCTGGGAGGGGATCGGCGCCGAGAGGGTCTACGAGGCGAGCGCCGGGCCGATCGAGGGCGGCGAGTTCATGCCGATGGGTGAGTTCGCGCTACTCGGCGTTTCGGCGGTCGTCGACGGCGCTGAGGAAGTACTCCGAACGAGCTACGATGCCGGGCGGTCCCTGCTTAAGGAAGGCGCAGTGGGGTGCGACGAGTTCGGCCTGGTCCGGGCGCCCCTGGAGCGGGAGCGCGAGATCCGGGGAAGCCATGGCGGCGAATCCCGCCTGATGCACCTGCTCGGCTGGTTCAACGTCGCGGCCAAGGGCCTGGCCGTCGCCTTCAAAGACCTCGCCAGGGCCGCCACAGTCGACGTCTACGAGCGCAGGGGCGACGTGTACCGGAAAGCGCGGTCGCCAACGCTCCTCGAATACCTCGACGAGAAGGGCTACGAGGTGATCGACGCGAGTTTTGAGGAGGACTGGCCGACGAACTTCGTCGCTGTCGACGACGGCGAGATCATTCCCCTATACGAACCCGACGATGACGGCGAGTACCGCCCGGAGAACAACCCGACTATCGAGGCGCTGAAGGAACGCGGGGTGACGGTCTTCCCCGATGGCGAGGGGCTCCCGACCGGCGCGCTCACGAACGGTGCCGGCGGACTGCACTGCATGACAACGCCTGTGAGTCGCGGATCGGGACGATAAACTGGGATTCTCGATCAGTTTCGAGATGGTAGCCCCAGAACCCCCGGCTGCGAGTCGGCTTCGCCACGCTGACCGCCACGTTTAGCCCTTCCAAAGATCGGCGCAGACGGCACAAGTGTATATCTCGGTCTGTAAACGGACGTCGACGTGACGATGATTTTCATTTCACTGGGCCAGTCATCGAATAGCGTGCAATGGAATCATTCCCTGCGTTCTGCGTATTTGTTATTGTTGATCTATCTACCAGTTCCACATGATTCTCAATCAGTCATGGGAGATAGAGGGTGCGAATCGGTCACTCTCCGACCGGTTCGATGTCGGGATCGAACAACGCCTCGATCCGGCAACCGAAGTACGCAGCCAGTTTGAATGCCAACTGTAGCGATGGATCGTAGCGGTCACGTTCGACTGCGTTTATGGTTTGACGTGAGACGCCAACGGCTGTGGCCAACTCCCCTTGACTCAGCCCGGCCCGTTCGCGGTAACCATCTATTTCGTTGTTCATAGATACGTTGCAGCTATTCGTACTGTCGTTTCACATACCAGTGAGCGGCTCCGAAGATAAACGTCAACAGGAGATAGCCCCAGATCGCTCCTCGGATAACTGCGGGAGCGGTATACGTTCCAGTTATCGTGAGGACGACATCTGCCGGAATTCCGATGATAACGACGACGGCAATAAATGCCGATATCGCTTGATTTGCTTCCCACTCGGTGTGCTGTTCGAATTCGTCTCTGAGCGGAACTGGCGAGTACCTGTATCCGATCCACATTCCGATGGCACCAAGCCAGTACAGCCCCAATCCGACAAAGAGCACAAGCTCGTTTTCAGTGAGCATCCATACCGCCATTGCGATAAATAAACTGGCAACACCGAATCCAACGGATCGATTTATCCATTTGCTGTACTGTTCGCGCTTCTGGACTTGCTGTTTCGCGGTGAGTTCTTCTGTCATTGGCACCAGGGTGTAAAACACCCTTTACAGTAAAGAATGCTTTACACCAATATAAAAATGTGGGCTCGGCGTCGGTTGCGACTGCCCCACCTGTACTGAATGACTTTCAACAGTGCTGCATAGACCCTGTGAGTCTTGCGCCACTTTTGACTGATTTAATCGATGATAGCGAATAACCGATCGTTCCCCGGCCTGTTCAGGCCGCTTCTTATTCCTGTGAGATGTCTTCTATGCCACGCTAATAGTGGGTCTTTCAGGGAATTCGAAAGCAGCCAGTATCACCTTGGTAATAACGCCCTCTAATTATAAAATATATGGCAATTTTTGTTGCATACTCTTTAGAGCGACTCAGTGCTTCATTCTTCCTTCTGATTCGGATTAGACACATAATAGAATACAGTCAGCGTGAATCCTATCCCAATCGCGAATGCATAGTCCGGGTCCTCTAATACCATACTCACTGCAAGCGAACCGAAAGCGGCGAAAATCCCGGTGAAAATAGCATACTCGACACGAGATAATCCCCATGCCCAATCGTCAAGGCGTCTATATAGCTGGAATATTTCTTCCACACATGATATTTATTATTGAGATAAAAATATATTGTCATCGCCAGTGACTCGATATCTCCGTGTTATGCTATTCTGGGAATATCATCAATTGATAGGGATTCGTCCACCGTCTGACAGTCTGTGTATCGCTCTATGACCTAATTTACTGTTGACACATGGATTCAAATGACCTCGGATACATGTAACAAGTTTTTTACGGAACCAATTGGGTATATTTGCGGTTGCGGGATCACCTTCGATTCGTCGCCGGATTCCGAACTTGTGTAGTTGACGTTCGGTTATGTCATTTTGTCTCGTGATTTGGGTCTCGTTCCCAACGTTGCACGTGCATTACGGAGAATCAAGGAGAAAGCCCCGTCCTTTAGGACGGGGATGAATCCGACACTGCCCTTCACAACCCACCGACGATGGCACGGCAGGATATTCCACGCTGCGTAATCCATACCTTCAAGTAGGTTTGTCTACATAGGTTACATATGGCGAAACAGGTCGTCACTCGCACCTACACTGCTTCCATCCGGAACCAGGCA
>JBKEGM010000021.1:0-17547 GCA_046710005.1 Natrialbaceae archaeon | reverse complement strand
CCCCTCCTCGGCCTTCTTGACCATTACCGCACACTCGACGAGTTCGTCACGGTCGAGGGCAACGACGCGTCCAGTCACGGTCTGGCCGACGCGGTGGCCGGCCCGGCCCACGCGCTGGAGCAGGGCGGCGACGGATTTGGGCGATCCCACCTGCACCACGAGATCGACGTACGGCATGTCGATACCGAGTTCAAGCGACGTGGAGGAAGTCACGACGTCGAGTTCGCCGGCTTTCAGGTCCGCCTCGATCCCCTCACGGGCGGTCTTGGAGAGGCTGCCGTGGTGACAGCCCGAGTTGTCCTCAGTATAGTCGTAGTTTTCCCGAAGGTTGTGGAGGACCCTTTCGGCACCGGACCGGGTGTTTGTGAACACGATCGTATTGGTGTGCGCTTGGATCCACTCGTCCAATCGATCGTAGAAGCGCTCGTTGACGATCCCCTGCGGGGTGTCGATGAGGTCATCGGTAGGGCAGGTGAGTTGCAGGTCGAACTCGCGGGCGAACCTGGTGTCCACGATTTCGAAGTCCCGGGCGTCGCCGCCAGGTGCCTCGCGGCCCACGAGGAACTCGCCGACGGTATCGAGGGGTTCGATCGTCGCCGAACACCCAATCCTGGTGGGTGGCGTTTCGACCAGGTCCTCGAGTCGCTCCAGGCTCACCGCGAGGTGGGTACCCCGCTTGTTGCCCGCCAGCGAGTGGATCTCGTCGACGATCACGTACTCGATGGTCCGGAGTTTCTCCCGGAACTTCGGGGAATTGAGAAGAATCGCCAGGGTTTCTGGCGTGGTGTTCAAAATGTGGGGCGTCTCCTCAAGCATCCGCTGGCGATCAGCGCTGGCCGTATCGCCATGTCGGATAGCATGTCGGATCTCTACGTCGGCGTCGGCGCGCTCGCGGATACCGTCAAGGGGGAGTTCCAGGTTTCGGTGGATATCGTTGGCCAGTGACTTCAGCGGCGAGACGTACAGGCAGTAAACCGAATTCTCGAGTCCCGCTGCCCGGTCGCGCCGGTAGAGTTCGTCGATAATCGATGTGAAGGCAGCGAGGGTTTTGCCGCTCCCAGTTGGGGCAGCGATCAGGGCATTCGTCCCCTCCTGTATCAGCGGGATGGCCCCCTCCTGGGGCGGCGTGAAGAACCCGGCGTTCTCCGGGACATACTCGGTGAATTCGTCGAGCCACCAGCCGCGGACTGCGGGCGTCAGTCGATCAAGGACGGCGCCGTCCTCGATCCTCACGTTGTCGGGGTCGTATGGCGGATCCCGCGCTGCCACCAGCTCCCGAAATCGATGCTCCCGACCCATTCGCGGGGACGTTGGGAGCGGACGGGGAAGTGGATTGGGAGTCCGGGGCGAAAGTGGACTGCGGGAACGGGCTGACCGCGACGAACCGCAGATATCAACCGTCCATTTCCCGCAGAATCCGATCCGTGACGTCCATCGTCACGTAGTAGGTGTGTTTGCGGTGGGTCTCGTCCTTTGGCTTCAACGTGCGCTCTTCGCCTTTGATCGTGCTTCCGTCGTAGGTCGCCACCAGCCCGACCAGTCCCATGGCGGCATACAGGTGCCGGACGTCATCGAGTGGAATCTCCAGATCCTCGGCGGTCATTCGTGGGTAGTCGGGACCACCGTTCGAGAGCCGACGGGCGATCCGGCGCACGGGCTCAAATCTGCGGAGGAAATCCGCTTTCCCCGCGCGTTCGTCGAGGTGGCGGAGCAGGTGGTCGCCGTCGCGCGAAAGGCGGTAATAGGTATGGTGCTGATGGGTCTCGAGCGAGCGCTTGAGTTTCACCTTCCGGCGTTTGAGCATCCCCGCCTCGATGCGCTCGAGGAGACCGGCCCGTTCTAGAGCTTCGCAGACCTTGACGACCCGCTCCCGGTCGGCATCGAGGTTGCGGGCGATCGACCGCGGATAGTCGCCCTCGACCGTCTTCAGGTGGTAGAGCACGCGGATCCCGACGACGTCGTCCGGGACCTCCACAACAGGGCCGGAGACGGCGCGACGTGTTTCGAGTTCCGCTTCCATCTCCTTCGCCCGCTCGTAGCGGCGGCCCGCACTCTCGGCGGCATCCCGATCGAGGTCGAGAGTTATTTCGATTGGGTCGCCTTCCGGGGTCTCCAACGTCATCTCGAGTTCGCCCTCCTCCCAGTGATCGCCCTCGCTAGTGCGTGCCCGTTCGAGACGGTTTTGGATCGCCCCGATCCGAGTGAGGATGGTGTCGGCCTCGGTACGAAGGCGTTCGAGTTCAGCCCTGGAGACCATTGCTGGTCGGTGAATACGGCCGGATGTAGTTTACCAGTTGGGTCGCGGCAGGACAATCGGGAGACGTGGGGCGATGAGGGCAGTGAGGACGGCGGTTCGACGACCGATTGTCGACATCGTTTTCCACCTCGCGCTCCCGATCCAAGACATGCGAATCACGTTCCTGGGCACCGGCAGCGCGATGCCGACGCGGGACCGCCACCAGACTGGAATCCTCCTCGAGGATCGGGCGGCGGACGGGCCGCTCCTGGTCGACTGTGGGGCAGGCGTTTTGCACAACCTCGCACAAACGTCGGTCGGTTACGAGGGCGTCGACACCGTCCTGCTGACGCATCACCACCTCGACCACACCGCCGACCTGCTCCCGCTCCTCAAAGCCAGATGGTTGGCGGGTGAGGAACACCTGAACGTGGTCGGCCCCGAGGGCACGGAAGCCCTTCTCGACTCCTGGCTCGAAGCCTTCGACTATCTGCGTGGTCGGATGGACCTGGAGGTCAGGGAGGTGGCGGCCGGCGAGTTCGGGGTCGCCGGATTCGACGTGCGAGCGATGGAGACCCGACACTCCGTGGACTGTCTCGCCTACCGGTTCGACAACCGGTTCGTGTTCAGCGGCGATTCGGAGGCGTTCGAGGAACTGGCAGAGTTCGCGCAGGGGGCCGCCGTCTTCGCGCACGATTGCTCGTTCCCGGACGGCGTCGACGTGGAGAACCACCCAACGCCGTCCGCGCTCGGCAAGGAGCTGTCGGGGACCGAAATCGGGCGTGTCTACCTCACGCACCTCTACCCCCACACCGAGGGCAAAGAAGAGGAAATGGTCGCTGCCATCGGCGAACACTACGAGGGGGAGGTCCGGCTGGCCAGCGACATGCTCTCCCTCTCAGTCGAATAGGTGGCGTCGAGTCTCCCACGGTTGGTTTCGGTCACAAAGTGCTGGGCCTGGGTGGTCGTGGGACCGGTCGACCCCTTTGCCATGGTGTCCCAATCAGCGACAAGTTTATGTTGAGTAATCTGTGAGTAGAGGAGTAACAACAGATGCGTCATTCGGACACTAACGGCAACGGGGCCGATGACCGTAGTGGAGGGACCGGACTGTGAGCGCAATCAAACGCGTATCAGGGGCTGTTACCGGCCATAGCAAGGTCGTCATCCTGGTCATGCTTCTCGTGACCGCAGGGGTCGGGTGGGGTATCCAGGACGTCGAACAATCCTCGAACCTCGCCCAATTCGAGAGCGATACTGATGCGACCGAAAAGTCGGAGTACATCGCACAGAACTTCAGCACTGGTGATGCAAACACCACGACGGTCCAGATTATTGTCCGCTCCCACGAGGGCGCCAACGTGCTCTCGAAGGAGTCGCTGATTGCCTCCCTGGAGTTCCAGCAGGACCTGCGTTCAACTGACCGAGTGGACCGGACCTTGGTCGACGAGAACCCGACAATCGGGGTCGCAAACGTCGTGGCACGGACCGTGATCGTCCGCGATGAAATGCAAGCGCTCGAACGACGGGGCGCGGAACTCCAGGAACGAAACGAGTCACTGCAGGCGGACGCTGCGGAACTCCAAGAGCAACGCGAGGCGTTGGAGGAAACGGGCGCCGAACTGCAGACTCGCAACGAGTCGCTCCAGCAAGCCTTTCGGGAATTGCAGGCAAACAGGACCCAACTGAATACGGAGAGCGAACAGCTCGAACGATCGTTCGCCGAACTCAGGGCGAATCAATCGGCACTTGCGAACCGGACCGACCGCCTGAACGGCACTGCACAGTCCCTGGCAACGGAACTGGTCACCATCAAAGAACTCCAGGCGGAGTACGATTCCCTGAACGTTTCCCGAAAACGGGGAGATATTTCGGCCGCTGAATACGAGCAACGGGCGGCGGCTATCGAGGACCGGATTGCGCAGGCCAAAACGAACGCGTCGACCCTGTTCGCGATCAATGCGACCGAGGCGGCGACGTTCAATGCGACGGCGGAGGAGATCATGACCCTCCAGCACCGGCTCCACGAACTGAACGTTTCGTACGCCCAAGGGGAAATATCGGAGGCTGAATACAGGGATCGAGCGGAGTCATATGGAACCGCACTCGAGACCAAGATCCAGGCCGGTAGCAAGGGCCTTCTCGAGGACGAGTACGCTGCCGTGGAGCGCCGTGGCGCCGAACTCCAACAACGAGCCGCGGAACTTAAACAGCGACAGGCAGCGCTCAAGGAGCGCGGTCAACAACTCCAACAGCGCGCGGGTGAATTGGAACAGCGAAGAACGCAACTCGAGGCCGACGCAGCCGAATTCGAACAGCGGCAGAAAGCACTCCAGGAGCAAGCCGCAGAACTGGAACAGCGCAAAGAGGAATTGAAAAGTGACTTCGAGGCGTTCCAGGAAGACCGCCAGGAACTCTTGGAATCGCCGCCCTCGCCAACTCTCACAGAGCAGATCGAAACGATCCGTTCGATGAACGAATCCGAACTCGAGGACCACCTGGAGACGTTACTCAGTCCCGAGGGTTCGTTCCCCGGGGGTGAAGGGGCGCTCGATCTGCTGCCGACGAGCTACGAACCAGGGTCGACGAGCGCCGATGCGCGGATGCTGGTGGTTACCCAGGAGGTCGGGGATGCGGGAGCCGTCACGGGACCAGGGGCCTACGAAGGGACGATTAGCGATGCCCAGCTGGCGATGGAAGATCTCGCTCAAGACCGGAGCGGTGAGCGTGGCAACGAGTACGTCCCCTTCGGAATGGCGATCATCACGGACGAGATCGACCGGTCAATGAGCGACAGTCTGGCGATCGTCGCACCACTCGCGCTACTGTTCGTGTTGCTCACGCTCCTAATCGCCTACCGGGATCTGCTGGACATCCTGCTCGGGGTCCTCGGGATCGCGCTCGTCCTCGTGTGGGCGTTCGGCCTCATGGGCTGGGCCGACATCACGTTCAACCAGATCATGATCGCCGTGCCGGTGTTGCTCATCGGGCTCTCGATCGACTACGCGATCCACATCTTCATGCGCCATCGCGAGGAGCGAGCGTCGGACATGAACGGGGAAGAGACCTCCCGTGGATCGATGACGATTGCGCTCGCTGGGGTCGGCGTGGCGCTGGTCTACGTCACCGCAACGACGGTCATCGGGTTCCTCTCGAACCTGACCAGCCCCGTCCCACCGATCCAAGACTTCGGCATCGTCAGTGCAGCGGGCATCACGGCAGCGCTGCTGATCTTCGGCCTCTTGATTCCCGCGCTGAAGGTCGAACTCGACACGCTCCTCGAGGGCTGGGGGCTCGATCGCAAGAAACGGGCCTTCGGGACCGGCGGCGGTCGCTTCAGCCAGGCCATCTCGTTCGGTTCGACCGTCGCGAAGCGGATGCCCATGGTGATCATTCTGGTGGCCCTGTTACTGTCAGCAGGCGCCGGTTACTACGGCTCGCAGGTCGACACTGCATTCGAACAGGAGGACTTTATCGCGGACGACCCGCCGGAATGGATGACCGAGCTGCCGGAGCCCTTCAAGCCCGGCGAGTACTCCACCAAGGCCAACCTGAATTTCGTTTACGGTAACTTCCAGACGCCCGACCAGCAGGGCGAGATACTGATCGAGGCCGGCAGTAACGGCGACGTCACGTCGCCGGACGTGCTGGCAAAGGTCGACGAGGCGTCAACGACGGCGAACATCAAGCCAGTCGTCTACGAGGGGCCGAGCGGCCAACCGGACGTCCTCAGCCCCCTGTCGGTCATGCATGATGTCGCCGCCAGGAACGAGACGTTCAACGAGACGTTCCGCGCCGCGGACACCGACGACGACGGCGTTCCAGACGAGAACGTGACCACCGTGTACGGCGCCCTCTTCGAAACCGCTCCCGACCGGGCGGGGAGGGTCATTCAGCGAACTGACGAGGGCGAATACGTCGCCATCCGGATGCAAGTCGCCGTGAAAGGGTCGGCGTCGGCCGGTGCCATCACCAACCAAATGCGTGAGCTCTCGGCCATCGTCGACGGCACGGCAAACGTCGAGGCGACGGCGACCGGGGATCCGGTCGTGAACAAGGTCATCCAGGACCAGCTGTTCGACACCGTGATCGAGAGCCTGCTCGTTACGCTGGTGGCGGTGTTCCTCTTCCTGATGATCGTCTACCGACTCAGGAACGGGAGCGCAACGCTCGGGTTCATCACGCTCCTCCCCGTCGCGCTGGCAGTCGGGTGGATCCTCGGAACGATGTACCTAATGGACATCCCGTTCAACGCCATCACCGGGACGATCACGAGCCTCACCATCGGGCTGGGGGTCGCCTATACGATCCACCTGAGCGAACGCTACACATTCGAACTCGACAGGCACGAATCCGTCGGGGAGGCGATGGACACGAGCACTATCGGCACCGGCGGCGCGCTGCTCGGCAGCGCGGCGACCACGGCGGGCGGCTTCGGCGTCCTGGCGTTCTCGATCCTGCCGGCGCTGCAGCAGTTCGGGATCATCACCGCCATCACCATCATCTACGCCTGCTTCGGCGCGGTGTTTATCCTCCCGAGCCTGCTGGTGGTCTGGACACGGTATCTGGGCCCCGACGTACCGCTCAGGTCGGAGGAGACCCGGCGGGCCGATAAGGAGGAAGGAAGCCCAGGAGACGATAGCGAGGCCGGGTTCGATTCAGCAATCGAGGCTATCGAAACCGCCGATCGTGACGAGAAACCGAGTAGTCGCGAGAAGCGACACAGAGCCGGGCATGAGGAGCTGGTGACAAGCGGTGATGCCGAAACGAAAGACGCGACAGCGGAAGCGGACGATTCGGCCGCGAGTCGATCAGCGGGGAGTGAGGAAGCGTCACGGGCAGAAACGACCCAAACTGCCCGACACGATGGGGAACCTGATGACCCCGACGCCGAGGTCACCCTTGCGTCGGGAGCCACCATTCCGGGGAGGGGCCAACCGGAACAGGAATCCTCGATCGCCGTCGAACGGTCGGTCGCACCCGTCGAAGCCGAACCAGGGGAAGAAGTCACGGTGGTGCTCGTCGCCCACGAGCGATCCGATCACGTGGTGCTCAAGGAAACCGTTCCGGGCATTGGGGGCGCCGTCGAGTCGTTCGATCCCAAACCCAAAATCCGATCGAGGGATGACCGCACGATCTACGTCGTCTGGGATCCCGACGCGGAAAGAGCCGTCAGGATGACGTATACGACGACAGTCCCAAAGGAGGCCGCCCCGGGGGAAGTCCTCGAATTCGAAGGGGTCCTCGAACACGAGGACGGCGAAACGGTGGTCGGGGGCGATCAGACGGTGACCGTCGTGGACGACCGAGTGTCTGAATTCATGGACGCGGGCGTTGTGACCGACGAAAATCTCGAGGCCGCCAGCGCCGCCGTCTCGTCCGGCGACCTCTCGGGCGAAGCGTTCGAACTGCTGTACCGGCGATGGTTGGACCCGTCGGAGGAAACGGACGAGCAAGCGTCACCGACCGACGACAATGGCAGGGGAGGATGACGGGGATGGATGAAACGGACGCGGTCAACGCCCTCGAACAACTCGGACTGACGAACTACGAAGCGAAGGTGTTCATCGCCCTCCAAAAATTGGGTTCCGGGACGGCCCGTCAGGTCCATCGCGTCGCCGACGTCCCGCGATCGCAAGTGTACAGTGCAGCCGAAAGCCTCGAAGAGCGTGGCCTCCTGGACGTCCAGCAATCGCAGCCAATCCAGTACCGGCCGGTGAGCATCGAAGAGGCCAGCAAGACCCTTCGTAACCGGTTCGAGCGGGAGCGCGATCGGGCGGTCGAATACCTGGAAACCGTAAGAAGCGACCGAGACGGCCTCGAGGAACAGGAAGACATCTGGACGATCAGGGGCCGTGAGAATATCACGGATCGGACCGTTGGCCTCGTCGGTGAAGCCGAACAGCGGGTGTATTTCGCCACCGCTTCATCAGATTTAGTGACAGATGGACTCGTCGACGCGATCGAGGAGCGCGCCGAGCGGGAAATCCGCGTCACCGTGATTAGTGAGAACGCCACCGTCAGGGAACGGTTTCTGGATTTGGATGGGGTCGCCGTCGAACGACCGCCACCCGAAGTGGCGAACAACGAACGGGCCGGACGCGTCCTTTTCGTGGACGACGACTGTCTGCTGATGAGCGTCCTCGGCGGGGAAGAACTACCCGGGATCAGCGACGAAACGGCGATCTGGAGCGCGCAGACGAACTTCGCCACCGCCTTGATTCAGATCATCGAAACGAGTCTGGCAACGATCGAAAGCGACGCCTGACGACCAGTGGAAGGGTCACTTTGGACCCCGTGAATCGGCCCTCAAGGTCGAGTCTCCTGACACCTGCTCCTTTGGATTGCTCCCTGACGATGAAGACGATAGCAGGCCCCTCAAACGCTCCCGAGTCTTAAAGAACAAACCTGAAATTGGGGCGAAAAGTGCCCCCGTCCCCCTCTCCCCCCAGCGGGATGGCGCAGGCGTAGCGGGTGTGGTGGACTCGCCTGCACGGTTTACATGGATATGCCATATCTTAATATCTGTCATTGGTTAGCAAAGGCGTTTATGAAGGGGTAGTACATGTCAGTTACAAGCACGAATAATAGACGGCCAAACCCGACCAAAAACGACAAAGCGGCGCTGAAGACGGCCCTTAGTCCTCGCGCATTGGAACCGTGACGTCGTTATCCGTGGCAACCTCCTCGGCGTGTTCGTAGCCCGCGTCCACGTGACGGATGACGCCCATACCCGGATCCGTGGTGTACACGCGCTCGGCCTTCTTCGCGGCCAGGTCGGACCCGTCGAGCACGACGTGGTTGTTGGCGTGGAGAGCATTGCCAATGCCGACACCACCACCGTCGTGGACCGAGACGATGTCGGCGCCAGCCGCGGTATTGACCAGTGCGTTCAGGATCGGCCAGTCGGCGACCGCGTCCGTGCCGTCTTTCATGGACTCAGTTTCGCGGTTCGGGCTCGCAACCGATCCGGCGTCAAGGTGATCGCGGGTGACGACGACCGGCCCCTCGATCTCACCCGCCGCAACGAGTTCGTTGATCCGGAGCGCGAACTGGGCGCGTTCGGTCAGGCCGTCCTCGTTTGTCTCGTAACCGAGCCAGCACACACGGGAGGGAAGACCCTGGAACTGGACCTGATCCTGGGCCAGGTCGATCCACCGGTGCAGGGCGTTCTTCTCGGGGAACAGTTCCTTGATCGCCTCATCCGTCCGGTGGATGTCCTCCTCGTTGCCCGAGAGCGCGGCCCAGCGGAAGGGTCCCTTGCCTTGACAGAACTGCGGTCGGATGTAGGCCGGGACGAACCCCGGGAAGTCGAAGGCGTTCTCGACGTCCCGGAGGTCCTTGACCTGCCCCCGGATGTTGTTCCCGTACTCGAAGGTAATGGCGCCCCGGTCCTGCAGATCGAGCATGGCCTCGACGTGCCGTTGCATGGTGTCCATGCTCTCCTCGACGTACTTGTCGGAGTCATCCTCGCGGAGTTCGTCTGCTTCCTCGACAGTGTACCCCGACGGATAGTACCCCTCGAGTTCGTCGTGGGCAGACGTCTGATCGGTGAGCACGTCCGGAACGAAGTCGCGCTCGAGTAGTTCCTCAAGGAAGTCGGCTGCGTTCATGTGGACGCCGACGCTGTAGGCCTCGCCCTTCTCGGCGGCCGCGGTGGCCTTCTCGATGGCCTCATCGAGGTCGTCGGTCTTCTCCTGGACGTACCCGGTTTCGAGGCGGCGATCAATGCGGTCCTCGTCGACCTCGGCGGCGATGCAGACGCCCTTGTTCATCGTGACGGCCAGCGGCTGGGCGCCGCCCATGCCGCCCAGGCCGCCGGTGGCGACGATTTTCCCCTCGAGGTCGCCGTCGAAGTGCTCCCGTGACGCGGCCGCCAGCGTCTCGTAGGTCCCCTGGATGATGCCCTGGGTGCCGATGTACGCCCAGGAGCCGGCCGTCATCTGGCCGTACATGATCTTGCCCTTGGCCTCGAGTTCGTGGAAGTGGTCCCAGTCGTCCCACGCGCCGACGAGGTTGGAATTGGCGATCAATACCCGCGGGGCCATCTCGTGGGTCTCGAACTTGCCGACGGGCTTGCCCGACTGGACGAGGAGCGTCTCCTCATTGCCGAGGTTGCGCAGTTCGTCCATGATGGCGTCGTAGGCGTCCCAGGATCGGGCGGCGCGCCCTGTCCCGCCGTACACGACGAGGTCCTCGGGTCGCTCGCCAACCTCCGGGTCGAGGTTATTGTTCAACATGCGGAGGGCAGCCTCCTGACGCCAGCCCTCGCACTCGATGTCGGTTCCAGTCGGTGCCCCCTGGTAGTCGTACCACTGCTCGGACGGCTCCCCCACCGAGAACTCTTCATCCTCCGATTCGGGTTCACTCGACATGACGTGTATTGCTAGGAACTACGAAACAATATGAAATGACCCAACATATGGTGACACGTTTAAACGGGTCAAACTACAACACCACCTCCATGCACGAAGCGGTGTTCCGGATCGATCATAAGAGCCTCTATGCGGACGCTACGGCTCACGTTGACGCTTCTATCGATATGTGGTGTGGGAGTCACGCAGACCTACTCCACGTGACTGGCGAGGACCGACACGCGGTCCGCGACGAGATCGATGCGGAAGTGGGGATCACCGAATGGATCGATCACGGCAACGATTCACTCGCCATTACGGACGGGTGTCTGCTTCACATCCAAGAAGGATTGCTCGAAGAATATCTCCGACGACACAACTGCCTCACCTTCTATCCGACGAGTTACGTCAACGGCACGATTCTCACCCGGGTGATCGCGCTCAAGTCCGAGAACTTGACCGAGATGTACCGCGACATCGAGGACGAGTTCGCCATCGACGTCGAGGCCAAACGCGAGATTAGTACCGTCAAGGACGCGCCAATCATGGTCTTTGACGCCGAACTGCCGACGTTCTCCGACCGACAGCGCGAAGTTCTCTCGCTCGCTCACGAACGCGGATACTACGAGATGCCAAAGCAAGTAACCACCGAAGAACTGGGGGAAGACCTCGACATCAGCAGACGAACGCTGGAGGAACACCTCCGCCGCGCCGAGCAGAAACTCGTCGAGTCCTTTCTCGCGTTTATGCACTGGTGACGACGGGGGCACCGGGGATCCTCGCTCCGTCGCCGACGATTACATCGGCGCAGAAAACGCCTTGAGACGGAAAGCCGTAATAACTCCTTCGAGCACATCTTCGTCACCGACCCAGGTAACGGTGGCCTCCGTGAGTCTGAACATCGGTCCGACCGGGACAGGCTCGACCGAGAGCGTCGCCCGCCAGCCAACGCCCTCGAACTACCCCCTCAGCGACGCGTTCGGCGGCCGTATCTTCGAGATACCGAACCGCCATGTCCTCGGTAGGACCACGAAATGACCGGGTGATCCGAACGCCCTCATGGACGGCCGGTCGTTCTTTGGGCGGGACAACGGACAGGTCGGCGACTCGTCATCGGTCGGATCCTCGAAGTCGCCGTCGAAACCGGCAACCAGTCCCAGGAGGGGAACGCACTTGCCACCGGTCCACGAGTAACGAGGTATCCATGAACGAACAGGGTATCATCGAAGAGAAGGTCGAACAAGCCCGCGAAATCCTTGCCGACGCGGAGGCCGACGTCTGGTTGACGTTCGCGCGCGAGACGAGCGAGATCGATGAACCGTGTCTCCCCTACATCCTGGGGTTCGATGTCGTCTGGCCGACGATGATACTGGTGACGCCCGACCGATCGACCGCAATCATCGGCCGCCACGACGCCCCTAACGCCGAGGACCGGGGTGTCCACGAGGTCGTTCCGTACGACGCCTCGCTTGCCGACGCGTTCCACGAGTTTCTCACAAACGTCGATCCGGACGCGATCGCGGTCAACTACTCCCGAGACAACAACGTCGCTGACGGCCTCACGCACGGCCTGTACCTGCGCCTGCAGTCGCTCCTGGACGGAACGGACTACGAGGGAACGCTCGTCAGCGCCGACCCGATCGTTTCCGAGTTGCGGGGAATCAAGTCCGCGACCGAGCGCGATCGAATCGTCGCCGCCGCCGAGGAGACGGAAGCGCTCTTCGATGAGATGGCCGCCAAGTGGTCGCCCGACTGGACCGAGGCCACAATCTCCGAGTACCTCCACGGTCGGATGGAAGAGGAAGGGTACGGGTCGGCCTGGTCCTGGGACTACTGTCCGACCGTCCACGCCGGCGGCGAAGCACCCGTCGGCCACACCCTGCCCGGCGACCGGACGCTCCCGCCCGGCGATGTCCTCCACGTCGACTTCGGCGTGGTCAAGGACGGCTACGCCGCGGACATCCAGCGGCTCTACTACTACCCCGAGGAAGACGAGGGTCCGCCGGCGGACCTCCGGGCGGCGTTCGAGGACGTCCGCGCAGCCATCGACGCGGGACTGGACGCGCTCGAACCCGGTGTCGAGGGGCACGTCGTCGACCAGGCGGCCCGCGAGGCGGTCATCTCCCGGGGGAGGGACGAGTACCAGCACGCCTTCGGCCATCAGGTCGGCCGCAACGCCCACGACGGCGGCGCCCTCCTGGGCCCGCTCTGGGACCGCTACGGCGACCAACCACGACGGGAGGTCCGTGCCGGCGAGATCTACACCGCGGAACTGGGCGTGGAAACTGAGTACGGGTACATCGGGCAGGAGGAGATGGTGCTGATCACCGACGACGGCCCCGAGTTCGTGGTCGACCCCCAGCGCGAGTTGCGGACGATCGAGCCCTGACGGAGTGGTGTGAGGGCGGTGTCGGTGGCCGCCATCAACGCCGGGCTGGATCGCCGTCTCTACGCCGCGGTGGCCAGCGTCCGCGCCGGGCTAATCGAAATCGACGCCATCGCGATGTTGACGACGTTGTTGCCGACCAGAATGTTCACCAGCAGGCGGTGCGGGTCGGACGTCAGTCGCTGGACGCGTCCGCCCCGGGCCGTTCCTCGGTCATCATCGTCTCGACCCTGTGGTCCGCGAGCGAGAACATCCCGATCTCCGAGGAGTAAACCCTGAGAGACCCATACACACGGCGATGGCGACGGCGCCCCCGATCGTGATCGTTCGTTCGGTCAGCTAGACGCCGAACTGGAGGGCGAGAGGAAGGATGCCGGTCATCGTCGGACACTCGTCCCTGGTCTCCGTCTGGACATCGATCAGCCAGAAATACGGACCCAAAAAATAGAACTGGCCGAACAGCACGATAGTTGATAAATGCCCGGGGAGGGCTCCGAACCCTCGATCTCCGCATGACCCAGGTTCGAGGCTCGGCGGTCCTCGTGGGCATGCGAACGCTTCCAAGGCGAGTGTGCCGCACCGAACTCGAAACCCTATGAGTGCGGCGCTATGACCAGCTAAGCCACCCGGGCTCGATCGGGGATAACAGGGTAGTAGTCTTTAAGCTTCTCATCTTCGTGCGGTGGACCGAACCCCCCACGGATTTATGCCGGACTGGAGTAAAATTCATTCCATGAGCGTTCCCGGTTTAGTCGACGACGAACTCGGCGGGGAGACCGTGACCGAAAGGATCTCCCTCGGGGGCGAGGACGAACTCTACGTCACGCCGACGCGAACCCTCGTCTACCGGGGCGAGGGGCTGCTCCGAGACGAATCGATCGAGGAATATTCCCACGACGCCGAACGCGTGTCCGTCACGGAGGGCCGGCGGAAGACGGGATTCACCCTTGAATACGCGATCGAGGGCGAACAGGAGTTCACGGTTCCCGCTTCGGCCGCCGAGAAGGCCCTGACCCCCTTGCTTGAGGGTGTTCTTCGGGTCAGGGGCGTCATTGACGAGGAGGAATCCGTCGTCGCCGCCTACCGGTTCAGCGAACTCACGCTGGTCATCACCGACTGCCGGCTGGTCAAACACATCGGGACCGCCCTTCTCGACCCCGATTACGAGGAATTCAACTATACGGACGTGACCGATCTCGACTTCGAACAAGGAAGCGTGGCGATGCAAATCGTCATGACGATCGATGGCCGGGCCGAGCGCATCAAGGCGCCAAACGAACACGCGAGCGAAGTCCGCCTCCGCCTCGAGACTGCGATCCAGGACTTTTACGATGTGAATTCGAACGAGGAGCTCCAGGCAGTATTACAACCGGAGGAACCCCCCGAAGCCGAGGACAAAGCAGAGAACGGGCAGGATATGGCCTTCGAAGCGGGGTTCGAACCGCTTGGACAAAGCACCGATCCCGCCCAGGCGGTCGAGACCGAAAGTCCACCCCAGGAGACCGCTGCTGGGTCGACTGATCGAGAATCGAACAGTTCTACCACAGCCCCGGAAGCCGACCTGGAAGACGCCGGATTCGAAACCGCTGCGACCGCCAGGACCAATGCCGAGGACATCATGGCCGAACTCAAGGCGCTCCGAACGGCCGTCGAGCAGCAGAACGAACTGCTCGAAAAACAGCAACAAACGATCGAACGACTCATCGAAGAACTCTCCAGAGGCCGCTGAAACACCCCCTTTCGCCAGGACTGAGCAACCGCTTCGCGTTTGCGACGGTCGGCGAGGGAACGAGTCGAGCGAAGTGAGACGAGTGGCCTGCCCCGGATTCACTCTCGTCCAGTTACTTTCCGGATGCACGTCGAGCCGAAGGGGCCGATCTCGCCGGCCTCGAGGTTGATGAAATAGCCTGTTGACAGATCAGTCCCGCATCGCCGACAGGCAAACTCGCCCTCCTTGCTGATAACTTCCGACTCGAAATGCACGTACCGCCCACTCCGTGGTCTGACGACCGCCCCATCGTTTTCGATGATCCCTCGCTTTTCGGCAGTTTCGAGGATTTGCCGCGTAATCCTGGGATCCGTCGAGATGGTCTCGATCCTGTCGACGGTTTCGGCCAGGGAGAGTTCGTCGTGCTCGAGACGTTCCAGGAGGGCAACGCCCAGTTCGACGGCGTCCTCGGCCATGGAACCGAAATCGGAACGAACGTAGTTAAGACCTATTGCTCACCCAGTGATGGGGTTCGTCGAGGATCCGGCGCTCCCATCCCGAAGCACAAAGGATACGGCCGCGGCCTCGAATCCTTCGGCGATGGCGACTTATCTCTCTCGCCGACGGATCGTCGGCGTCCTCGTCGTACTGTCAGTGGTCGTCGGGGCCCTCCTGGTCTCCCCGACTGCTGCCTTCGAGGTGCTCAGGACGGTCTCGGACGATCCATTGCTGTTCGGCGTGGCATTACTCGGTCTGTACCTGGTTCGACCGCTGTTCGCCTGGCCCACCACCCTCCTGTCGGTTGCCGTGGGATTTGGTTATGGCCTGGTCGGCCTTCCGTTCGCCCTCGCCGGGATTGCCCTGACTACCGTTCCGCCGTTTCTGGCGGTCCGGTGGTTCGACCGGGGCGTCGAGAGTGGCCGAGTCGCCGACGCGAGCGATCGGTTTTTCTCGACGGCCGGCGACTTCCGAGGGATGGTTGCGGGACGGGTCGTCCCGATTCCCGCCGACGTGGTGACCGCTGCGGCCGCTCTCGCCGACGTTCGGCTTCGGACAGTACTGGCCGGCACGGTCGTGGGCGAAATTCCCTGGACCATTCTGGCCATCACCGTCGGCATGTCGGCCGATAGACTCGCCGCCGGTCACCCGTCGTCGATCGGAGTGCCCGCGACGCTGGCCACCATCGCGCTCGCAGTGCTGTTACTGGCCGGACCGGTACTGCGGGTTGCGAGCGACCGTGAAAATATCCTGTGACCGAGCCGACGTTAAACGCTGGTTAAAGGTCCTCCAGCCCCTCGCTTAATTCCTCTAGAGCCTTCGCTGGCTCAGGGGTTTCGGATTCGCCCTCCGAATCGTCGTCCTTGCCACCCTGGTCTTCGAGCCCATCCGTGAGAGAATCGCCAAGTTGGAGAAGTTTGGACTGCAGGTCATTGTACTCCTCACTGTCTTCGAGCGTTTCGGGATCGAGTTCTTCCTCCAGGGCCGCCATCTTATTGGAAACGCTCGCGTGTTCCATGAGAGCGCCGGACCGCCGTAATTGAATCCGCATGTTCTCGATGACCCGGTTCAGTTTGGGTCTGGAAACAGGTTTCGTAAGGTAATCATCGAATTCGAGTTCGATGATGTCCAGTCCGGGATCGACCGCCGTCACCATGACGATCCGGGCCTCGTATTCCTGCTCACGGATTCGTTCGAGCACGACGTCGCCCGTCAGATCCGGCATCCGCCGATCCAGGAGGACGATATGCACCGATTCGTCCATTTTCTCCAGTGCTTCTTCACCACTGTATGCTGTTATGACGTCGTACTGTTCGTCGATCCACATCGCATACAAATCGGCGAGGTCTTTTTCATCATCGACGACCAGAATTGTCGCTTTTCCCATAGTGTGCCCCAGTTAGGATCAAGGGTCATAGAATCTTCCACCGCTCGGTTACTATACCTTGTGGCTATTTGGCTTAATGCGCACACAACCAATAGGAAATGTAACAGGTAAAACCGGGCGAAAGAGCGCATTTCACCGGCCCTATGACGTCGCCGGAAATATTCAATCAAAGAACCATAACAAGAAATTGGCAGCCAAACGCAGGACTACATGGTCCGAATCCTAACGTCGGTCAGTTTCTGGAACGGTCGGGGCAAAACCACCACTGGTGGGCAGTCAGATCGCAACGGGTTCCAAGCCGCCACCACGCAAAGGACCGAGAGACGCGCTCCCCCCGGTCTGGCAAATGACGTCGTCAGAAGGCCCACCTATCGGGGCGTCACCGGATTCAGAGAACGATAGAACAACTGTAACCGTCAACCCAGAACCCGGAGCTTCACCAACGGCGGAATTCCCGGTATCGATAGGGGAGGCGACCCTCGGGCCCATAGCCGATACAGGAACAATGCTCCCCACTATCCAAAAAATAACTGTGACTGCGATGGCCGAAGTGCGCATCGGATAGCATTCAATCCACAGTTGTTCGAATTGTCCGAATATCCAATTTTCATCGGACTGCGCGAAATCGTTGCTATCAACACCAAATCGGAAATTGGTATCCCCCGATCACGCCCGACGGGCCCATCCCAGACGGGGTTTTGAACCGCGGCCGACCCGACCCTCAACACTCGGACCAGCCACAAGCTTCGCACGTCTTGCATCCCTCTGAGTAATAGAGGGACATCGAGCCACACTCAGGGCATTCCGGGCTTTCTCCGGCCTCGATCAACGCCTGCTGATCGGTTTCTGTGCCAGCGGCTGGGGCGTGATTGCCGCCATCAGTTTCGTGACCGCCCTCGACGCTGGCCTGCTCCTCGGCGGTTTCTTCAAGCGTTTGCTGCTGCGGATACGCCTTTTCGACCTCTCCCTCCAGGTACC
>JBKEGM010000020.1:0-17620 GCA_046710005.1 Natrialbaceae archaeon | reverse complement strand
TCGAACCCGCACGCGCCGCACTGGAACACATCTTCGTTCCGCCCAACGTGCTCGTTCTCCCCGCACCGCGGACACCGCGAGGAAGTGCCGGCCTCGGACTCCTCCGTAACGGTGATCCCGAACTCGCCCTCCAGCACGTCGTGCATCCGACTGCGGAAGCGACCGTGCGCCCAGAACAAGTCGGTCTTCTCGTTCACAGTTGCACTCCAGTGTTTCTCCCGCACACCGTCGAGCTTGCCGACGTACACCTCCTTGACACCCCACTCGGTGAAGAGGCGGGCGAGGTGGCGGACGAGCGCGTCCTGCGCGTGATCGCGGTGCGCTCCACGCTCGCCGTACAGTCGTTCGATCAACCGACTCGACGACTCGTCTTCTGGGAGGAGGGATTGCAGTTCCGCGATGCGTTCCGTGTAGGAGTGATAGTCGTGGAAGCACGGGCGAGCGTGAAAGACGGCTTGATGACCCTCGGAACTCGTGGCGGCGACGAAGTTGTTGGCACCGACGTCCACGGCGGCCACAGTGTCCTCGTCGCTGGATGCGGTGGCCCGTGTTGTGTGGTGTAGGAAAGTGACTGGTTGATGGAGCGATGGAAGGCGGGTGGGCGGACTGTCGTGTGGTGGCCGAGTGGGGAGTAGGGCGTGGGAATCACGGGTCGAGTGTAGCCAGTGCGAATGGCACGTACAACGTGACCTTGCGCGTCGGGCGTGGGAATCACGGGTCGAGTGTAGCCGGTGGATTCGTGTGTTGGGCCTATCGCTCAGACCCCACCCTAAAGGGCGAGGCTTCCGCTAGCATTCCGTCAGAGACGTCGGTCGGAACCACGAGCGTCCTGGAATCGGATGCGTCGGCGATTTCCTTCAGACGGTCTTCGCGTCGTGCAACAAGCGCGACGGTACACCCCGCGCGGGCCAGCGCCCTGGCCGTACCGGCCCCGATGCCGGAAGAGGCACCGGTGACGACGGCGACCGTGTCTGTCAGATCCATGTCCTCGCTGATGGGGGGTCTCGGCTACGGGTTTTGATCCGAAGCGAGCGTCGGGTCCGGAAACCATGTTGTAGTCGCCCAATGATGGGCGTGCACGTCGATGGTTCCACGCGACGGCCATCGTTCTCGATGTATCGGATGGCTCCCCAGGAGTGGCTACCCTCACCGTTGGCGTCCACTTTCGACCGTCGGCAAGTGACGCGGCCTGAATCCGATAATGGATGCGCTCCCGGGAACGAATCGCCCCTTCGATACTCCCGCCCGGAATTGCTACCAACCACCAAACGGGAAGGCTTTTAGCGAAACCGGCCCCAATCGGCGCATATGAGCGCTGACCGGGCCACGCTCGAGCGGGCCCTGGACCGCGGTGAGGAGGAAGGTGGGAACGTCGAATTCAAGGAGCGACTGACCCGGGGGGTCCATCTCGCCGACGGGCGCCTCGAAAGTCTGGCGGCACAACTCCGCCATCGCGTCCTCTCCGGCGACGGGGAGGCGACGTACGTCGTGGGTGTCACCGACGATGGCGGTATTGCCGGCATCGAACCCGATGCCTTCTCCGAGACGATGGACGTCCTGAGCCTGCTCGCCGAGGAGGCTGGGGCGCACATCGAGGCGGTCGACACCTGGAGCGCTGGCGAGGGCGGCATCGTCGGCGTCGCCACGATCGAAGAGGGTGCCGTCCTCGAGACGGACGACGAGCACATCGTCGTCGGGACGGCCGGTCACGTCGATCACGGCAAAAGCACGCTGGTCGGGTCGCTGGTGACTGGCGACCCCGACGACGGCGAAGGCGGAACGCGGGGCTACCTGGACGTCCAGCCCCACGAGGTCGAGCGTGGACTCTCTGCGGACCTTTCGTACGGCGTTTACGGGTTCGACGAAGAGGGCGCCATCCGGATGAACAACCCACACCGCAAGTCCGACCGGGCGCGGATCGTCGAGGAAGCCGACCGCCTCGTCTCGTTCGTCGACACGGTCGGCCACGAGCCCTGGCTCCGGACGACGATCCGCGGGCTGGTGGGCCAAAAACTCGACTACGGCCTACTCACGGTGGCAGCCGACGACGGGCCGACGAAGACGACCCGGGAGCACCTGGGCGTCCTCCTGGCGACGGACCTCCCGACCATCGTCGCCGTCACGAAGGCGGACATGGTTTCCGAGGAGCGCGTCGCCGAGGTCGAACGCGAGGTCGAGAGCCTCCTCCGGGAGGTCGGCCGAACGCCACTCCGGGTGGATCGCCACGGCGTGGGCACGGCCGTCGAGGAGATCAGCGAGACCGTCGTCCCGATCGTTACGACAAGTGCTGTCACGATGGAGGGCCTCGATACCCTCGACGACCTGTTCGAACAACTCCCCAAAACCGCCGGCGCCGAGGGCGATTTCCGCATGTACATCGACCGGACGTATTCGGTCACTGGGGTGGGCGCCGTCGCCTCCGGGACCGTCATGTCGGGCGAGGTCGAGGCCGGCGACGAACTTCTCATCGGTCCGACGAGCGACGGGACGTTCCGCGAGGTCGAGGTCCGGTCGATCGAGATGCACTACCACCGCGTCGACCGCGCCAAGGCCGGCCGGATCGTCGGCATCGCCCTCAAGGGTATCGAGGAAGCCGAGATCGAACGCGGGATGGTGCTGCTCCCCCGCGACGCCACCCCGTCCCCGGTTCGGGAGTTCGAGGCCGAGGTGATGGTTCTGAATCATCCGACCCGGATCGGCGACGGCTACGAACCGGTCGTCCACCTCGAGACGATCAGCGAGGCGGCGGCCTTCTACCCCGACGACGGCCAACTCCTGCCTGGCGATACGGGGACGGCACGCGTCCGGTTCAAGTTCCGGCCGTACCTGGTCGAGGAGGGCCAGCGGTTCGTCTTCCGAGAGGGCCGATCCAAGGGCGTTGGCACCGTCGTCGAGGTCGGGCGGGAGTGACCGCGGACGATGGACGACGAGGCCTATGACGGCCTGATTGGGGCGTTCCCCTACGCGGTCCGATCGAGCGAATCGTGGGTCTTCCGCTCGTACGTGTTCGTCGGCGGGTTGGCGTCGGTGCTCGCAGCGTTGCTGTTCCTGTTCGGGATCATCGCCATTCTGGGCGAGACGAGCGTCGCCAGTAGCGGTGCCCTGTCGCTCACGCAGGCGTTTTTCGTCGTCGTGGCGCTGGGGGTGATCGTCCCGCTCCTGGCCCCGGTCCTGTTCGTCGCCAGGCAGCACCGGAAGGGGCTGTCCACCGACGGCTACGATCTGGCGATGGGCGCCGTCGGCTACGGCTTTCTCGTTTCGCTCTACGTCGCCTTGATCGTCAGCGTGCCGCCCAATGCGCAGGAACCGACGGGTGGTGCCCTTGGTCCGCTGGTGGAGTTTCTGTACGACCTGCCGCAGTGGGCGGGCGTGATCCCGATGGCGGTTGCGGCGGCGGCCATTCTGCTCCTTCACCGATTTGCGGCGGGCCGGTCGGGGGCGGGTGAGGCGGATGCGGACGGTGGGACGAGCTAAGGTGTCGGAGACGACTTCACCGTCGCCCTTCAACCTGGCCGCCGCGAAATACAATCAAATGAGTCAAATATATTCACTTCCCACAATATAGATTCGACGTGTGAAGGTCGAGTTCGAATGCATAATTTGTGGTGAAACAGCGGTTGCAACGGTCCCTGATGAGGAAATCGGCTCCGATGACAGGCCGTTGGAGACGTTGCGTGACTGTCCAAACTGTACGATCGAAACGATCTGGATCGAATCCTGACGGACGGATCGATCGAAGCGACGTGGACCGTTCGGTGGTCCCTTCAGACCAACGCGAAGTCCTGAAACCTCGGCGGTCCGTACGCCCGCCCATGAGCGAGACGACGGGCACGTTTCTCGTCACCGAAACGGATCCGGAGTCGGCCGTCCTTCGGGATGTCGAGACCGGGCAGATCCACGCGCTGGCCGAACAGTCCGATCCCGCCCTGGAGTCGGGGGAGGTCCTCTCGGCGACGATCCGGGCGGTGCCGCCGATGGAGGTTTCGTGGGAACTCGTTGAGATCAAGGACCGTCGGACGATCCCCGTGATCGACAGCGACCTCTCGCCGACACGGCAGGCCGAAACGCTTGCCGCGGGCGAACCCCCGGGGGAGGTGATCCGCGAGGAGCGCGAGGGAACCGGCGAGATTCACGTCGTGACCGTTCCCAACGGCGAGGCCAAGCAGGCGACCCGGGACGTTCTCGAGGACGAGGAAACCGTTGCCCGCGCGGCCCGTCTCGGGGCTGTCCGGGTCGAGGTCCGGACGGGTGATGGGTTAGTGACCGTTCGCTACTTGCCTGACTGACGGCGGTTCGAGGAGGGTTTCAGTGTGGATCCGCCACGATCGTCGACACTCGGGCGTTCTCCTTGATCTTGATACCGGCGTCGGGCACCGTTAGGGGAACCCGGCCCAGCTCCGTGACACGGAGCGTCGGGTGGGTGGCGCCGCGCTCCAGGATCGCGTCCCGCGGTTGGAGGACGACCGGCTCGTCGGTCGCCAGGGACTCGTTGTACTCGAGGAGATACGTTCCGCCAACGAGGTGCCACCACTGGTAGTCGTCGTTGTCGTCCCGCCAGACGCGCTCGTGCGGGGTGAGTCCCGCCGGGTCGAGTTCGCCGCCGCCGAAGTCCACCCGGCCGGGGTCGGTCACCGTGTAGATCTCGGTGACCGTGAGATCGACTCCGGCGTCGTGAACCTGTGTGTCTTCGTGAAGCAACCCGTCGACTCGTTCGAGAAGGCCTTCGGTCGTCATGGGATGGCCTACAAGCCCAACGAAAAAAGTCCGACCGGTTGCCATAGGATTGGCAATAGCCTACGGAAATCTTATATTGCTCCGGACGCAATGGTCGGTTCCCATGCCTTTCGTCTCCGACCCGGACCTCGTGGGCTATGATGCCAAAGCAGCAGTGGAGGGTGCTCGCCAGGCGACTGAGGCGACATTACTGGCTGCAGCATCGTATACGGCCGACGACCATCGGTTGCTGTACGTTTCGGCCGATCTCGTCGATCGCTACGGCTCCCGGGAAGCCGTCGACGAGGTCACCGAACGGGTGCACTCCTACATCCGTCTTGACCTGATTGAACGCGATCTCTTCGACGACATGGTCCCGGCCGTCGGTTCGACGCGAGCCTTTACGACCCACACTGACACGACCGTCATCGTCCGTATCCTCGCGGGTGACGAGGGTTTTTACTGCTCATTGCTGCCTGGTGCACACGTTACGGCCGTCGTCGAGGCGGTCGAGGCCGTCGTCGACGGGGGCCCCGAGGACACCAGCCCCTGACCCCGAACAGGCCTGGTTCCCGATTGCGGTGACGTCGACAGGCCCCGGTTTCGTGGCAAACAGTACTAATGCGAGGCCGACAAAGGCGAATTGAGATCATTTCGGCGCGACCGGGGGCACCTCGAAAACGTGAGCGCGCGAGAGAAAAGGTGGGAGACCGATCGCTCATACGTCGTGATGCTGGAACCACACCCCAGCGAGTCCGAGGACCACGACCGTCACGCCGAGCAGAATCGCGGCTCCAGTGACGTCGTACGTGCCGTGAACGAGGACGCCCGGTGGGTCGAAAAAGCGGCTCGGCGACATCCCGCCGATCCAGTCGTAATCGGTCGTGGCGAGGAACGATTCCAGAATCCACGCCGCGAAGACCAGTCCCATGGCGATCCGACCGGCGGTCCGTCCCCGGTGGATAACCGTCCCGACCAGGAGGCCGACTGCACTCCAGCAGAGGAGGTAGGGGATCGCGAGTGCGTGGACCACGGCCAGTGGCTCGGCGGCGAGTGTGGTTTCCAGGAGCACGGAGGAACCGTAGAGAGCGATTGGAACGACGACGTTCGCCGCGACGATGGGCAGGAGGAGTGCGAGGAACTTTCCCAAAAGGACGCTCCTCCGGGAAATCGGGGCCGAGAGCACGGTGTCCATCCGGTGGTGTTCGACGTCACCGGCGACGCTCCCTGCTGTACTGTACGCAACGTACGCCCCCAACCCGACGATGTAGCCGAAGGTGTAGTACTCGCTCGCGAGCAGTCCCTCGATCGAGGCAAGGCTCTCGAACCCGAACAGCGCGTTCACCGACGGGGGCATCGCCTCGATCAGGTCCTCGAATCCCGTTCCCATGACCATCTGCGGGCCGACCCAGACGTAGAAGCTCCCGAGGACTGACAACAGGACGACGATGACGGCCGTCACTCGAACGCGTCGTTCGGCCTCGAACCGCAGGACGTCCCGAAAACTCCCTGTCTGGCGATTCCGCCGATCCGTTGTCCCGATTTCGGCGCTCATTGGACGTCCACCTCCCGGAACCACGCGATGCTGACCAGCAGTAGGACCACCGTCCCGGCCAGCAGAATGCCTGCCCCAGCGAGGTCGTATTCGCTGATCGTGAGCACCTCGACTGGGGTGTAGTACTGCGAGGGCGCGATCGTCCCGATCCATTCGACGTCGGTCCCCGTCGTCAGGGTCTGAAGGATGAAGGTCCCGATGATCGCCCCGGCCGCCACTCCCTCGGCGACGAGGCGCCGTCGAGCAAGGACCGATGCGAGCATCCCGACGGCCCCACAGAACAGCAGGTATGGCACCGAGAGCCCGTGGACCGCGACGAGATCAGGGACTGCAATCGGCTTGTCGACGAACGCCGCCCCCGCGTACACGGCCACCAGCACCACGACGTTTACGATCAGTATTGGTGTGAGCAGAGCGAGAAACTTTTCCAGGAGGATTTGCGTCCGGGAGACTGGCGCGGCCAGCAGTGCGTCCAGCCGATCGGTTTCGACGTCCCCGGCGATCGTCCCGGCAGCGCTGTATGCGAGGTAGACGCCCAGCCCCAGGAGCCAGACGTACTCGTACAGTTCGAGCGCGATGAACCCCTCCATTGTGGCCATGACCTCGAGGTCCAGGACCTCGACCATTCGTCGTGGAAACTGTTCGACGAGGGCGGCCATGTCCACCTCATCGAGGAAGCTGGGTGCCAGGAGGGTCATCATCGCGGCGAAGATTGCCAGGGCGACCGCGATGACGACGGACCCAGGAACGCGCTGCTCGGCCTCGAATCGAGTGGTTTCAAACATCGGTGGCTTCGGGACCGTCGCTTTCCTTTTCACCGGCGTTCACCCGTTCGACTGCCGCTTCCACGTCCTCGCCATAAAAGCGCATGAACACGTCCTCCAGGGGTGCCTCCTCGATGGTCAAATCGAGCAGATCGTACTCGAGGAGGTGCCGAAGCAACGGTTCGTAGGTCCCGGTGTAGGTGAACGCGACCGTGGTTGCCTCGCCGTCAGTCGAATTGTCGGCTCCGTCACCACTGGACTCGACACTGATCTCGAAGTCATGGACGTCGGCACTGTCGAAGGTTTCCGCTCCAACGCGACCGTCGATTCGAGCGCGGACGGTCTTCCCGCTCCGGTGGATCAGCGACTCGACGTCCTCCAGTTCGACCAGTCGGCCCTCCCGGATGATGCCGACCCGATCGCACACCTTCCGCACCTCGCTGAGGATGTGCGAGGAAAAGAAGAACGTCTTCCCACGCTCCTGCTCGCTGCGGACGAACTCCAAGAACTCCTCCTGTTTCAGCGGGTCCAACCCGGTCGTTGGTTCGTCCATTATCAGGAGGTCGGGGTCGTGCATGAACGCCATGACGATGGCGAGCATCTGCCGATTACCGTGTGAATACTGGCCGACCTTGCGGTCCAGCGGTGGGGAGAACAGGTCCAGCAACTCGTCGCTCCGGACGTCGCCCCGGAGCGATCCGTGATACTCGAGCAGTCGCCGGCCGGTGACGTTCTCGTTGAATCCGGGTTCGCTCGGCAGGTACCCGACGTTCGCGCGGACCTCGCGGAGCGCTGTGGCGTCCCGGATGTCCGCCCCGAGGACCGTTGCGGTCCCCTCGGTCGCCGACAGGAATCCCATAAGCGTCCGGATGGTCGTCGTCTTTCCGGCCCCGTTCGGGCCGAGATAGCCGAAAACCTCGCCGTCGCTAACCGAAAACGAAAGGTCCTCGACACCCCGAACGTCGCCGTAGTATTTCGTGAGCCCCTCCGTCTCGATGGCTGGCATGTACGGTCTTTTAGACTATCGGCTGGTCACTGGAAAAACGTAGGGGGTCGCTCTCTCAGTTCGCCCGTTCTGGGAGGGTCCGACGGCCGCCTCGAGGTTTACTCCTCGAGTGCCTTCGCGATGTCCTCGTCGCTTGCCTCGTCGACGTCGTGACCACCGGCCGACGGAGCACTATTGGCTGCCACGACTTCGAAGGATTCCTCGTCGTCGAGATCGTCCAGTCGTTCGAGAATGTCCTGGTCGCTCGCTTCGCCCGTTACCCGGGCATCATTCTCGGCCGTCCTTTCGGCCGATTCAACGTGTTCGACGGTGTCGAAGATGGACCCGAAGGTGTTGACCACCGTTTCATCGTGAGCCGCCGGGTCGAGGTGGAAGTGGGCCACGGCGTCGGCCGAATCCAGACGGTTGGTCAGGATGTGAACGAACCGGAAGGCGGCGTCCGGCGGGGCGTGATCGAGGAGTTCGGTCAGCGAGTCGAAACAGAGCACGATCCGGTCGAGATCGTCCCAGCGTTTGATGACCTCACTCACCGAAACGCCGATGCCCTGGAGGTCCCCCGGATCGGCAACGGCGTCGACGGCGATGGCGCCGGAGAAGTCAGGACCATCCTCTGCTGCTGCCGATCTGACCTGATCGTCGACGGCGACGAGGCCCATGCGGGCCGGCTCCCTGGTGGTGTCTGGAGTCGGACCGTTGTCCTTCTCAGTACTTCCGTAAGTGACGTGAAGTTCGCCAACCCGGTCCACGTCCTCTTCGAGGAGAGCACCGCAGGTGGCCTCGGTCTCCGGCTCCTGCGTCGAATCGAGGAGCAAGACGTTCGCAGCGCCCTCGGTGGTGGATGGATCGAACGTCACTATTGGACTCCTGCCCTTGTGAATGCAGGTTGTATAATCATTCTCAAACGACACTGAAAGGGGTTCCGGCCAATTCCCGTTCTGTCTGGGGGTTTCTTCAAATACTGAAGCCGGTCCCATCAACGTTCTTCACCCATCAGTCCGACGTCGGCAACCAGATCGTAGGGATGCTCGCCTTTGCGAACGCCATCCAGGATGAGGAATGCCTCCTTCGGCTTGAGGAAGTGCGTCGTAACGGCCCGACCCAAGGAAGTGGGCTCGAAGCCCTCGATGAAATCATACTCGAGGAGTTTGCCGAGGGCGTGTTTGGTCGGCACTTCCCCCAGCATACGATCGTTGAGGCGCTTGGCAGCTTTGCCGCCGACGGTGACGTTCGCGAGCGTCTCCGCGATGGCGGCGGTCTCGTCGTAGCGGGTGACCACCGGCTCCATTTTGCCTTTCAGCAGCTTGAACGCCACCTCGTCCTCGGTCATCTCCATGGAGTTGTGGTAGCCGGCGTCGGGTTCGACGAGGAGGTAGACCACGCCCCGGTCGTGGTAGTCGGGGCGGCCCGCACGCCCGAGCATCTGGCTGAACTCCTGGACCGAGAGCCACTCGATACCCATCGCCAGCCGATCGAAGACGACCTGCGAGGCTGGGAAGTCCACGCCCGCCGCCAGCGCGGCGGTCGTGACGACGGCGGCCAGGTCCTGGTCGGCGAACATGCGCTCGACCTTTTTGCGGCGACCGTAGTCCAGCCCGGCGTGGTAGGGCGCGGAACTGTACTCCAGTTTCCGGCTGATCTCGTGACACCGCCGCCGGGAGTTGGTGAAGACGATGGTTTGGCCGCGATAGCCCATCGAAGACTCACGGTCGAACTCCCGTTTCACCAGGCGGTTCTCGATCCGGACCTTCTCGCGGTCGTCGGCGAAGGTGACGTGGCGCTCGATTGGGACTGGGCGCTCCTCGAACTCGACGAGGTTGGCGGCCATTCCGGTGGCGAGTTCGCGGGGGTTCCCGACGGTCGCCGAGAGGTAGATCCACTGGGCCCCGCCGTAATCCTCGCGCTGGCGCTTGCGACGCTCAGTGTAGTACTTCAGCCGGGAGATGAGGCCGTCGAGGCGGTGGCCACGCTCGTCCTCCTTGAGGTTGTGCACCTCGTCGATGACGACCGTCCCGATGTCGCCCAGGTCGCGGCCGGTCCGGAGCGCGTGGTCGATCCCCTCATACGTCCCGACGATCACGTCGGCCTCGGGTTCGAAGTGAACGCCGTCGTCGCGGATCCGACTCGCGCCGACGCGGATCGTCACGTCGACCATGTCGCCGTATTCCGCTTTGAAGTCCTCGTGTTTCTGGTTGGCCAGGGCCACGAGAGGGACGAGAAACAGCATCTTGCCCTTGTTGTTGAGGACGCGGTTCAGCCCGGCCATCTCGCCGACCAGCGTCTTGCCGGTGGCGGTGGCCGACACGACCAGTTGATCCTCCCCATCGAACAGGCCGTTCTCAACGGCCAGGCTCTGCACCGGAAGGAGGGTGTCGAACCGGTTCTCCAGGAGGTTCTGGATGCCTGGATGGAGGTTCAGCGAGTCGGTGGGGACGGGGTCGACCTCGTCGACGGTCGCGGAGATTTCGTCGAACTTCGTCAGGTCGGGATCGAGATGGCCCTTCAACAGGTCGGTAATCCGGCCGAGGTCCTGGGTTTCCTTGAGGAGTTCCTCCAGGCGCTCTTTCGCCGGCCCCGTAATTCCACCCTGGTATTTCAGTTCGTGCTCGAGTTCTTGCTTTGCGCAATCGAAACAGATGTCGTCCGCGTCGGATCTGATTGCCGTGTCGTCCGTGATCGGCGAGTACCGTCCGTTTGCGGCACAATATCGGCAGGTCCGGACGACCGTTCCCTCCAGCTGGTACCCTCCCAGCATCGCCTGGAGCTCCTTGCGACCTGCAGCCGAGGTTTGCTCGGAGATGCGGATGCGGTCGGCCATTCGGGCGATTTCGACGAACTCGTCGGGGTTGCGCGGCTCCTCGTTCGACCCGGTCTTGATCCGGAAGCGTCCGGGTCGAGGCCCTGCTTTCGTGTCCTTGAGTTCGAGTCGCGCCCGAAACAGGCGGTCCCCTTCACGGATGACGGTCGCGGTGTAGTGATCGCCCGTCTCGTGCAGGAAGAGCGTATCGACCCGCTGGACCTGCCGTGACACGGTGTCGGCTATGGGAACCGGGTATTTGAGGCGTTCGGAAGTCGCCGATCAGTCCGCCGACGTGGCGTCGGCGTCCGCTTTCTCCTCCGGGTCGACGTCGAACAGGGAGCAAAAGAGGCCGGCCCAGAGAGTCGCCCGCTGGTCGACCGGACCGTCGGACGCTTCGTCGACCGTCGCGTTCCGAAGGATCGCACTCATCTTAGGTACCCCTAAGTCATTACGGAGGAAATAGATTGCGACATTCGCTCGGGTCCGAGTTCGATCGTTTGCAACAGTTAGGGGCTCTAAGACCCCGATTCCCAGGTTTTGTTCAGGGACACCCATTGGTCCAGTTGCGCTCGAACGACCATCGCCGTGGGTTTGCCGAGCCTATGACCGGTATCGTCTTTCGTCCGGAGTAGGAAGGGGGCCCTCGGCTTCGTGTTGCATCCGGGCAGAGATGTTCCGGGTGTGAGAGGGATGGACCCGGACTCGCCGACGGCGGTCTTGAACAGGATCGGCGGGTACTCCTGGCAACCCGCTTTGCCGACGATTGTCCGGACCGCCGAGCGCCCAAGGATTATTGTCGCTTCCTTCGTTACGCGGTGCCATGACCGAAACGGACGAGGCGGTGGTTGTCGACCGTCTCCCGGCGGACGAGGCGTTGGACCTGGTGGGTCACGAGATTCGACTGGACATCCTCATGGCACTGGACGAGGCCGACGGCCGGGTCACGTTCAGCGATCTCCGGGAAACAGTGGGGACGCGGGACTCGGGACAGTTCAATTACCACCTGGACAAGCTCAGGGACCGGTTCGTGGAGCGTAGCGACGACGGCTACGCGCTGGCCGATGCCGGACGGCGGCTGACCGGGGCGATCAAAACCGGCGGATTCACGAAAGCACTGGAGGCCGATCCCGTTCCCGTGGCGGGGGAGTGTTTCAACTGCGGGGGCGATCTGGAGGCGCAATTCCGGGATCTGAACGTCCTCGTTACCTGCACGGAGTGCGAAATCGACGTCACCGAACCGAAAGTCCCGCCCGGCGTCCTGCAAGGCTATCATCCCGAGGAGGTGCCGGACGTCCTCGACCGGTGGGTCAAGCGATCGCTCTACACCGCCGATTTCGGGTTCTGCGAATACTGTGGGGGCCGCATGGAGCGATCGCTGGTTCGGACCGACCCGGACGAGGATTTCGGGGGTGAGGACCACGAGATTGAAGCGCGGGCGAATTACGAGTGTGACCGCTGCGGGTACCAGTTCGGCGGCGTCCTCACCTTCGTTCTCCTCGCGCACCCGACCGTCGTCGCCTTCCATCACGACCACGGCGTCGACGTCCGGGAGAAACGGTTCTGGACGTACGACTGGCTGGCACGGGGCCTGTCGACGGTCACGAACGAGGACCCGCTCCGCGTCGAGACGTCGATCACGCTTGACGACGAGACGCTCACGGTCGTCGTCGACGAATCAGTCGCTGTCCTTGAGGAACGTCGCGAGTGACGGTCCGGCTGCTGCCTGGAACCGGCGTTACTCCAGCAGTTGGATCTCGTCGTCACCGTTCGGAACGGCACAGAGGAACGACCCGGCGTTTTTACTCTCGTTTCGATACCAGTGGACGACATTCGCCGGAATGAGCAACGAGTCGCCCTCGCTCACGGTGTACTCCTCCCCGTCGATGCCCACGACGTATTCCCCCGAGAGGACGTACTGTTCGTGTTCGACCGCGTTCGTGTGTTTCGGGACCTCGGCGCCCGGATCGAGGGTAAACCGCCGGATGGCGAAGTTCGGCGCTCCCCGCGATTCGCCGATCAGGACGCCTTTTGCCATCCCGTCGGCGGCGTCGACGGACTCGTACTCGATTTCGTCGGCGCGTCGGACCAGTGGCGACGGCGATTGACTCATGGGAAGGTGTTCGAGCCGGGGGCCAAAAGCCCTGCCGACGGCCCCTTTATTATCGTCCCGACGGTAGCATCGACTATGCGAAGCTTCCGTATCGGGTCGGCGGTCGGCATCCCGATCAAGCTGGATCTGACGTTCCTCCTCATCCTCCCGATTTTCGCGTACCTGATCGGGAGTCAGATCGAGGCGACGGCCGATCTTCTCAATAGTGTCTGGGCGTCTGAGATCGCCATCGAACCCGTCACGACGGGGTTGATGCCCTGGATCGTCGGCGTGGTTGCCGCCTTGGGTCTTTTCGGCGGTGTCGTCCTGCACGAACTGGGCCACTCGCTGGTCGCCATGCGCTTCGACGTGCAGATCGACGCCATCACCCTCTGGATTTTCGGGGGCATTGCTTCGATGGAGGAAATCCCCGAAGACTGGCGCCAGGAACTCGCCATCTCCGTCGCGGGCCCCATCGTCAGCGTGTTCGTGGGGGTGGTTTGCTACGTGGCCTTTCTCGGGGTCCCGAGTGGGTTGGCAGCGATCAGGTTCGTCCTGGGGTACCTGGCGGTCCTCAACGTCGTCCTGGCGATTTTCAACATGCTCCCGGGCTTTCCGATGGATGGCGGCCGGGTCCTTCGGGCCCTGCTTGCGCGCACGCGCCCCTACGCTAGAGCGACGCAGATCGCGGCCGAGGTAGGCAAAGCGTTTGCGATTCTACTCGGTCTCTGGGGGCTGTTCTCGTGGAGCCCGATCTCCATCGGCATCGCGTTCTTCATCTACATCGGTGCGGCCTCCGAAGCCAAGCAGGTCACCCTCAAGGCCGCTTTCGAGGGCGTTACCGTCAGGGACGTCATGACGCCGTCGTCGAAACTCCATACGGTCTCGCCGGAGACGTCGATCGCAGACCTCGTCGAGCGAATGTTCCGGGAGCGCCACACCGGGTACCCGGTCGTCGATGGCGGGGATCTCGTCGGCCTCATCACCCTCGACGACGCCCAGGCGGTCCAACCGGTCGAACGGGAGGCGTTCGAGGTCCGGGACGTGATGACGACTGAACTCAAGACCATCGAACTGGACGCCGACGCGATGGCCGCGCTGGAGTCCATGCAAAAAGAGGGCATCGGACGGCTGCTCGTGACTGACCGGGCCGGCAACCTGGTGGGGCTCATCTCTCGATCGGACCTGATGACGGCCTTCGACATCATTCGATCCAGTGGGTCCCTCCAGGGCGAGCACCGGCCAGGATCGGGAACCGACGGGGGCCAGCCGAGAGGCGAAGGTTTCTAAACCAGAACCCAGAAGCGAGTGCAGTCGTCGGACAATCCTGGCCCCAGAAGCCGGTTCATCCCTGCCTTGACCTCCGATGGGGTTTTCTCTCGCCCACGACTTGGAATGGCGGTATGTCCCTATTCTGATTCTCGATACCGAACGACGGTGGTGGGAACCCGAAAAGCCGGACAATGCTTTTCTCGCCTCGGGCGGAACGCGATGACATGGACTCGGACCAGGTCGAGTACGAGCCGGCGAGCGTGAAGGAACTCCTGGCCGAGATGAAGGATACGGCGGAACTGCTGATCGACCTCTCGTACTCGGCCGTCCTGCTGGGGAGCGACGGGGTGGCCGAGGCGGTCCTCGAACTCGAAGACAGGATGGACGTCCTCCAGCTCCGGGCCCGGATGAGCCTGCTGATGGCGGCCCGCAGCCCGGAGGACGCCGAAGAACTCGCGCCGGTGCTGGGCGTCGTGGGCGCGGCGGAGAAGATCAGCGACGCCGCCGGTGACGTCGCCAAGGTCGTCCTGGAGGACATCGGCCTCCCCTCGGCCATGCGGACGGCGCTCCCGGAGGCCGTCGAGACCATCGTTCGCGTAACCGTTGCAGACGGGACAGAAATGACCGGCCGGACGCTGCTCGATATCAATCTCGAAACCGAGACGGGAGTTCGGGTCATCGCGATCCAGCGCCAGGGCGACTGGCTGTTGAACCCCGGCCCCGAGGACGAACTCCGCGCTGGCAACGTCGTGCTGCTCAGGGGTCCGGACAATTCGGTCGTCGAGGTCGGGAGCACGCTGGCCGACAGGCCGGTGTCGCTCCCGGATCCCGTCGAACCGGAGATCGCCGACCTCGAACGGGCGGTCGACTCGATCGTCCTCATGAAGAACACCAGCGAACTTGCCGTCGACGTTGCCTATGGCGCCGTGCTCTTCGACAGTCCAGCATTGGCAGACGAGGTCGCCGCGCTGGAGGCCGAGGTGGACGCACTCAAATCGCGTTTCGAAGCCTGGACGCTCCGGGCGGCGGGTCGGGTCGAGGACCCGATCACCCTCCGGGGGCTGGTGCATCTCGCCGCAGCGACGGAGGTGATCAGCGACGCCGCCCTCGAGATAAGTGAGGGCGTCCTCCGAGGGATCAGCGGGCACCCCGTCGTGGCGGAGGCGGTCCTCGAGAGCGACGAGGTGATCGTCCGCGAGCCGGTCGCGCCGGGCAGCGCCCTCGACGGGGTCACGCTGGGCGAGCGCCAGGTAAAGACCGAGACCGGCATGCGCATTATCGGGGTTCGTCGGCCGAAAAACGGGGCGGAGGGTGGCGACGAGTGGGTGCTGTCACCAGGCCCAGAAACCGCGCTGTCCGCGGGGGACGTGCTCATCGCGAAGGGGACGCGAAATGGTGCCGAACGCCTTTCAGGAATGGTGGGCGACGCTTCCGAGGAACCGGTCGAGTGAGTCTCACGGATCGTTCTCGGCCTCGCGAGCGAGTCGAATTGCCGCTTTGAGGGTGAGCGCGAGTGCAACGAGCAGGGCGAGTCCCAGGGCGAACACGAACGCGAGCGTGAGATACGCCAGCGGCGGTTGTTTGGGATTCGGGAGGGAGTGGACGAACGTCGGGATCAGGATGAAGAACGCATACACCAGGGTGGCCGCGACGACACCGACGACGACTCCGAGAGTCGCGTTACGACGCACTTCGAGCGCGTCGAGAAAGCGATCCGTCGGCGTGCGCTCGGTGGGTTTGCCCTCCGGGGGGTCGGGCACGGGGGTTCCTTGGCGTGGAGCGACAAAACCCCATCGCCACGTGTTGCGGCGTCCCGGTTCGCCCGCTACCCATATGCTTCGAACTCCTCCCCGAACAGGAGGAAATAGGCGGTGCCGACGACGCCGATCCCGGCCGCCAGCGTGAACGCCACCTCGGGGCTCACGAAGTCCCAGAGGTAACCACCAAACGCGGCGCTCGGGATGACGATCGCGTTGCGGAGCAGGTAGTACGTCCCCGTGACCCGCCCGCCGGACCCTCGTTCGGCCGGGCCGACGATCAGCGCCTTGTGCGACGGCAGGCCGGCGAACCGGAGCCCGGAGAAAGCGAAGACGGCGATCATCGCGGGCACGGTCCCCGGCGCGTTGATGAGGACGATCGGGAAAACAGCATACACAGCAAATCCCACCGCGACGATCGGCTTGAGGCCGACTGACTCGGCGAGGCGCGCCGCCGGTGCCATGATCACGAGCGCGATCAGCATCTCCACGCCCAGCAGGTACCCGAAGAACGCCGGTGGCGAGAGTGAGACGGCGTAGGAAACCCCGGCAAAGGCCACGGTGGTGTCCAGACCGACCTCGTGGATCTGCGTGACCACGAGCACGAAGAAAACGTACACCATGCCGTTCGCGAACCGGACCAGCGTGTCGCCGACCAGGAGCGGGCGGAGCGGGTCGGGCATCTCGTGGAGGTCCTGCCGGATTCGGTCGACCCCCTCGAAGGTGCCGCCGATGGTGTCATCGGCGGCGTCGTACAGGAGGTGTTGGGCCGCGGTCCCAAGCGCTCCGAAGACGACCGCGACGGCGAGGACGTACCGGAAACTCACCGTGAATGCCGGGTGGAGGTCGATCAGAACGGCAGCGGCGACCGGGCCGACGAGGAACGCGGTCCGGCGGAAGGTCTCGGTGCTGGCGAACCCCGCCGCCAGCCGCGAGGGGTCGGTCGCCTGCTTCACGACCGCGAACGTGGCGCCGAGGCCGAAGGACTTCCAGGCCTGCGCCAGGAGCAGGCCCACGAAGATCCAGACCCACGGCTCGATCGTCACGCCCGCGACCGCGAACGGCCCGAGCGTCGGCGCCACCAGCCAGATCCCGAATCCGACCGTCGAGAGCAGCCCAAACACCGTCAGCGCGTACCGCGAACCGAGTCGATCGGAGACTGCCCCGCCCGGGTAGGGGTACACGGCCGAGATGACGTTGCCGACCGTTCCGAAAAGCCCGACGACGAACCCGGAGGCTCCGAGTGCGACCATGTACTCCGGGAGGAACCGACTCGTCATCTGGAACCCCAGGCTGAACGCGAACATCGCGATCGCGAGCACGAGGACGTCCCGTTCGAGGGCGAAGAATTGCCTGAAGTAGGTGAACGCGTTCACCTCGTCGGGTTCGGCCATCGGGCGGGGTGATGGTGGGGCGGGCCTTAGAGGTTCGGTCGGTCGTGTTCGGTTTTGTCCTCGTTTCAACGACAATGTACAATTAGCACCGACACCGCTCTTCGATTTACCGCCTATCCCGAAAAAATTTATATAGGTTTCGAATAAATCGCCCGAATCCGGACCAATGACACGGCTCTCCCGGCGAGTGTACCTCGCCACGGCGGCCGCGGCACTGACCGGACTCGCGGGCTGTAACTCCTCGGACTCGACCGAGAAAACGACCGGCACCGA
>JBKEGM010000019.1:0-17707 GCA_046710005.1 Natrialbaceae archaeon | reverse complement strand
CGACATGCGGGCTGCTGACCGTCGCCATGGATGGGCGGATGAGGAGGTGGCCTGTTCGAACTTCACCACAATGACCCGTGCGACCTACGAGGCGGAGGGCTCGGCGGTCCTCACGGTTGGCGAGATCCGATTCACGGGCACGAACGAGTGGGGCTTCAGGCTCTCGAACAGTTACAATACGTTCGAGACGACGATTTCACCGCAATCCTCCACTGACGGTCGGCAGGGCTGGACCGCCGTGGACGGGCACCTGCACGCTGGGGAAGGACGGTATGACGGGCCAAAGCGGTAGATGAGATGCAGCCGTCGGTAAAGGAAGTAATACAATCGGTTGGCCAGAAGAACCTTACTGGAAAAGCACGAATTTTTTAAACAACATGGATTGGGGTGTGGGCTGGTCATTGCGGAAGAAAGGAACCCGACTCTACACCCGTCTGTACTTCGAACCGGTGACAGCAGTGCAGGAATACGAAACTCGGGAAAACGACCTGATCCCTGTTTTCTGGTTTTCGGATGACTCTCCGATGTTTGGGCAGGTCACGCTCTTTCGAACGATCATCCTCAACCAGGCCCAAATGGCGTCGGTATCGGATCGTGCCCGAGAATACGTCGTCCAACACGAACTGGGCCACCTCGAGCGAGGACCGATCCGAAAGGCGGTTTTCTGGGGCTTGATCGGGTTTTGCTTCGCCCTCTCTTGGATGGCATTCGTTGGAGCGCTCACGTTCATTCAGTCCGGTTTCTCGTCGATGGACGTCCTCGTTTTGGGGCTGGTAATCCTTTCGAGCTTCCTGACGTTCGTTCTCGCGAGTCGGATCGACGAAACGGCGGCAGAACTGTTCGCGCTCCGGCGACTCGGCAAAGGCCCGTTCCTGAAAAGCAAACGGGAAATTCGCACCCCGAGCGAGGAGTCCGTTTTCATGCGGGCGTTCGTTCGGCTCATGTATCCACGGCCCGGTACCGTCGTGTACATTAACGAATCCGTCCGTTGGGTCAAGGGATATTTTGAATAGCGTCCCTCCACGTCCTCCTCACGGTCAACCGGGATGATCGGTTCCCCAGGCCCGACGTCCGATTTGCAACAGCGGCAATCGACAAGGTGGGTCCCCGGATTGACGCCGCCGAGGAGATCACTTCGATTTCTGGCGTAAATCAGGGTTTGACGGGTTCTGACCGGCGTTTTCCGCGGCCCAGAGCGGGCGGTCCTGTCAACTCCCCGACCGCTCGGGGCTAGAGAGCTAGCACCAAGATTCTTTATGACCATTTCCTCATCTGCCAAGTAGCAGGTGGGAGTGCTCCTCCCCGCTGTGCAAACCTACCTGCCACCCTGTGGGGAATAGGGGAATCAAGGGGGGAGATCACACCTGCGGGCCCGCAGTGGGTTGCCGGCCCAACGTGTGGCCAAACTTGACGACACCCGCCCGACCGAACCGTCATTCTAGCAAATTTCAGTTGAGAATTTAAAACACCTAGACCTGGGTCTTATTGGTATATGTTACCATATCACTTGTGTCGGTAGGGGACGCAAGTGTCAGAGGCGCCCCAAAGACCATTCGAAGCGGTGAGGGCTGTTTCAGTCGACGGCAGTTCCTCACTAGGTCCGGTGGCGTCCTTCTATCGACAAAGCGGAGCCCCTATTTCCCCTGTCCACGGCCCGGCATATTTTCGTCCCACCTTCGAGGGGTTGGTCGGCGTGCTGGTTCCATATGAAACTGCCCAGCAACGGAGCGGAACTGCAGGGCGGGAAGGGTACGGGGTACTCCGCTTCATACTCCCAAGAAATTCCGCAAATTCGGTGATCCAGGGAGATGATCGCCACCTCGAATTCATGGTGCGAAGTGGGATGGTCCACGTCCGATTTCATGGCCAGGGCACGGGAGTTTCGTGACGGGGCGGCGATGCTCGACGAGCGATGTCGCCGGTGAGCCTCGTCCGTGGGACTCACCTGTCCTCGGCAACCTCGACCAGCCGCCGAAGTCGGGTCGGCGGTGTCTCGGGGCGGGCATCGACGCGGACCAGTAACTGAGGCCGACAGAGCCAGTCTCCATCTATCGGCCGCCTTGAGTAATGGTTTTTTATAAAGAGCAAGGAGAATACCCGTGGGCCGATACCCCCATCGACTCCGGTGGGTCCCAATCTGGAGCGCCATACAGGTGCACGTCAAGTCCAGCATATTGACCCAATCGTTCGTAGATAGTTTTGGTTCCCCGTTCGTCATCGAGTCTCGATAACCACTGAAAGGAACTCCGGAGTGTGCGGACTGCGTCTTCCAGGGTTCGAATCCGCGCTCTGCATTCACCCGGCGCTCACGGACTCGTTCGTGCCGGGAGAAATGGGACCGCCCGGATTCTCACCACGCCGAGACGGTCACCTCGCTTCGCTCGGCACTGCGTCTCGTCTGATTCGAATCCGGTCGGACGCGCTGTTGCAGTCGCTCGGGGATGTGCTCGCAACAGCAACTATGGGACCGCCCGGATTCGAACCAAATGAAGACGGTTCTGCTCGCTTCGCTGCGCGGACTGCGTCTTCCAGGATTCGAATCCGCGCTCTGCATTCACCCGGCGCTCACGGACTCGTTCGCGCCGGGAGAAATGGGACCGCCCGGATTCGAACCGGGGTCACGGGCACCCAAGGCCCGAAGTATACCAGGCTAACCCACGGTCCCGCACCTAACCGTATCGTGGGGTACTTGTAAAGCGTTTCGTACTGTTGGCGCCACCTGGATCCTTCAATAGGGATCAACCGCCGACGCAGCCACCGGCGTCGCCTCGTCCACCGTCTCCACCAACCCCAACCGCTGCAAAGTATCCCGGGTGGGCACACCATCGCCACTCCACCCACGCCGCGAATAGTACCCATCAAGCGTCGCCTCGAACCGGTCCCGCGAAAACTCCCCATCTTCCTCCAACGCCTCCGGGACGCCGTCCGACCGCCGATCGAACCCCTCCCGCACGTTGAACAGTCGCGTCAGCGTCCAGATCCGCTCGCCCGTCCGGGCCAGGTCGTCGTGGGGCCAGTCCACGGCGTCGAGCCACTCGCCTGGATCTAGCACCTCGCCCACGAAGTCGTCCGCGATCAGGCTCCACCGGACCGACCGGCGGTTCTGGGCAGCCACCACGGCGGTTGCCACCCGCGCAGGCTCCCAGGGCGGGTCGAAGGCTTCCTCCTCGACCGGCCGGGCCCGCCGGTGGCAGGCGCCGCGATCGCTGGTGGCGTAGGCCAGGGCCATCGCCGGCGACCCACGAGGATCGTACGAGGGCATCGCCATCCCCTTGACTGTCGGGATGAACGCCCCGTCGTCGAACGAATCGGCGGCCGCCTCGATGCCGTCGGCCAGCGCGTCCCCCAGCGGGGTGGACCGCGTGGCGATTTCCCCCAGTAACGCCCGCGCCTCCTCCGGATCGGAGAACCCGAGATCGCGATCGACCAACCCCTCGCTGGCCGCCAGGATGGCCAGCGCGACCGCGTTGCCGGCGTCGATGAGGTCCAGGCCCAGACGGTTGCAGTGCTCGCCCAGGGCCGCGACCGCGTCGAAATCGTCAAGACCAAGGCCCGCACCAAGCGTCATCGCCGTGGCACCCCGTGGGATCGTCTCGCCCTCGTCGGTATCGATACGGAACCCGCCGTCGTCTGTCCGTTCCGTCGCGGCCTCCCGGACGGCCTCGACGCCGATGTCTTCGGCCCCCTCGAACCCGCGCTCCTGCCAGCCCGATGAGGGCAGGACGTCCGTTTCGTCGGCGAAGTCAACTGACTCGGTGGTGCCACTGGCGTCCAGCCACCGGCCCACGTCGGTCTTCTCGAACCGCGACGCATCACGCTCGCGCAATTGCGCCACCACTTCCGGCGGTTCCACGGCCTCACCCTTGGCGACGACGGCCTTCAGGCGCTTCGAGCCCATCACCGCCCCGGCCCCGCCGCGCCCGGCATGGTGCTCGGCTTCGTCGGAGGCGATGGTCGCGAACGCGACTTGCTGTTCCCCGGCCGGGCCGACGCAGGCCACCGCGCCGTCGTCCCCCTGGGCCGTCTCGACCGCGTCCTCGCCCCAGGCGGCCGTCGGCTCGATTTGTGCATCGCCGTCCTCGACCACTATTGCGACCGGTTCATCGGCACGCCCGGTCACGAGAACGCCCATGTGCTCGACCAGCGATCCGGCGAGGCGCGCCGGGAAGTCGCCGCCGGCGTAGGAATCCAGGAACGTGCCGGTTAGTGGCGACTTGGTCACCGCCGCGTAGCGCTGGTTGCCCGGGAGCGCCCCGGTCAACGGGCCCAGCAAAAACATGAGGACGTTCGCCGGCTCCAGCGGGTCGGTCCCGGGGTCGAGTTCCTCGTAGAGATACCTGGCGCCCAACCCCTTCCCCCCGAGGTACCGGCGACGCCACTCGGCGGGGACGGGTTCTGAGGTGACCTGCCGCGTCGAGAGGTCGACCCGAAGCAGTCGATTCGGGCGCCAATCTGCCATCGCGGCGTGAGTTAGGAAAGCGCGCCTATAAGCCCCTCGGGTCCGGAATCGCGGTCGTCCCTGAACCTGGGCAAGTCCCGTCGCTGCCGAGCGACTCACCGGTCGATCACGTCGACCAACTCTCCCCGGTCCATCCGGGTAAGGGCGACCCGGTCGACCCGGTCCGTTCCGTCGAACACGCCGGCAGCGATCTCCCGCCCCAGGTCGGCCAATTCGGGCGTATCGGCCATGTTGATCACCGGGACGACGGTTGCGTCGTCGGGGACGTCCTTGAGCCCACCGTGTGCACTGGCGAGTACGGCGGCCACGTCCCCCGTTCGTATTTCCTCGCCCTCGCCCCGTCCCGTGATGTCCTCGACGCGCTCGACACGGTGGACGCGGTCGTCGGCCAGCGGCCGCCCGACGACGTGGGCGCTGGCAATCGGCAAAACGGTATCTGCCATCGAGGGGATCCGGGGCTCGCGCTCGTTGGGCGCCTTGAGCAGGCGATTCCTGGCCCCGTCGGCCTTGACGAGGACGGAGGTCACGCCGTCCGCATGGCCTTCGGCAACCGCCCCGTCGCCCAGCACCGCCCGCCCGAGGTTGTCGACGACCCCCGTCTCATAGCCCCGATACCGGTGTTTCTTGTCGCGCTCGGGCACCACGCCCAGCGGCCAGTCGGTCCCACCGGCAGCCGCCACGGTCTCCAGTGGATCGTCCGTGACGGCAACCTTCGAGACGTGCTCGTCAAAAATCGGAATCCGGACGGTCGCGGTGACCACCGCCCGGTCGAACCGCTCGGCCAGCGTGTACAGCGTCGTCTTTTTGCCGCCTGCACCGACGACGGCGACCAGTCCGCGCGCCGAGAGCGCGTCGACGAGGTTCATATTCGGGGCGAGCGGTTTCGACGGGATAACCGTTCCGTAACAGGCCTGGGGGGATGGGTATTCCCCGCTTCGCCCGGATCGTATCAACCGCTCGGACACTCACGAGGGTACACCTTTTTGCCAGCGCCACTCATACTGATGGTTATGCGGTTCGTCATCATCGGCGCCGGACGAGTTGGCCTCCGGACGGCTCGAGTGCTCGAAGAGGAGGGCCACGACGTCACGATCGTCGAGCGCGATCCGGATCGAGCGGAGCGTGCTCGCAACGACGGGTTCGAAACGTTCGAGGGCGACGGCTCCCGCGAGGACATCCTCGAGGAAGCCGACATCGAAACCGCCGACGCGCTCGGGGCGCTCACGAGTGACCTCAACACGAACTTCGCGGCCTGCATGATCGGCAAGCATCGCGGCTGTCGGACAGTGTTGCGAATCGACGAGGACTATCGGGAAGAAATCTACCAGCAATACGCCGACGAAGTCGACGAGATCGTCTATCCGGAACGGCTGGGGGCGATCGGGGCAAAAAACGCCATGCTCGGGGGCACCATCCGGGCCATTGCGGATATCGCCCAGAACCTACAGGTGGTCGAGTTCACCGTGACCGACGAGTCCCCCATCAAGGGCTACACCATCAGCGAACTCGCGCTCCCGGCGGATACCACCATGATGGCCTTCGGCAAGGAGGGAACGTCGCTCTCGATTCCGACACCGGACGAATCGCTCGAACCGGGCGATCGACTGGTCGTCCTCGCGGACTTCACGAAACTCTCCGATGTCAGGCAACTCGTGGTCGGCGAGACGGCTGCTCCAGGAGGTGACTGAACATGGTTACTGCATACATTATGGTCAAAGCGAACACCGGCGAGGCGGATCGACTCAGAACCGAGATCGACGGCATCGAAGGCGTCGGCGAGGCCCACATCGTGGCCGGCGACGTCGACATCATCGCGAAGGTCGACGTCGAAAACTGGGCCGAAGTGAAACACATCGCCGCCATGGCGATCCAGGAGATCGACGGCGTCGAGGATACCCAGACTTACATCGCGATGGAATAGGTCAGCGGTCCGATTTGTCGGCCCCGTCCGAGTCCGTGGCGGCCTGGCGGGCGCGATCGAGAAGGCTCCCGACCGGATCTCGGTACTCGTAGCCGGGAATCGTCCCCTGCACATACGTCCCTTCGACGTATTCCACCAGCGCGGCAGCATCCTCCACGGCGCGCCCAACACCCCCGGTTTCGAACGATAGCTCCACGACTACCTCCTCGTTGGTTCCGTCGCGATCGACCGCCACCGTGTCACCGACCGATCGAGCGACGCTGAAAGCGTCCCCGATCCGGCGCTCGAACGTGTCGTACCACCCGTTCTCGACCACGTCGGCGACTGTTTCGCCTGCAACGACGGCGCCGAGCGTGGGCACCCGGACGGTAACGACGACCCGGTAGGACTCGCTGCTGGCGTCGGCGGTCTCGATCGTTGCCGTCGCGTCGAAGGGTGTTTTCACGTATTCGAACCTGTCGTCCCGTGATTCGAAGGCGGCGTGACTGGCGATAGCCTCCCGGACGGCAGCGTGGTCCTCGTCTGTCATCGGGTTTCGGTAACGGGAGGGTCGTCATGGGCGTTACGGACGGCCGACCCATCAGGTTCGGGAGTGTTTTACGCCGGCATCGGTGCACAGGGTAATGATCGGTATACAAACGGGCAGCGTTCCGACGGTGTTTGGCGACACGTGGGAAACCCCCGACTGGTCGGCTCCCGTGCCCACGGTACGCTCCTCAGTCGTCGCTCTGCGGTGCGTGCCGACCCTCCCCCACCGAGCAATAGCTCCATTGCAGTCCCCCGATTCCGCCGACCGACTGGCCGCTTTCCGGGAGAATTGTGAGCCGCGGCTATCGGGATGGATCGGGCAGACAACTTCCTCGCGGTCTTTGCTGACTCTCATTGCACATGGACCCACGAGACTTATGGCCCACCTCGGACAGTTCGGCCCATGAGCGACACTTCTCCCGAAGATCGGTCCCCGAACCCGGTCACGGTCGATTCGATGGCCGCGGGTCTCCGCGATCTTGGCGTCGAGGCCGGGGCGACGGCACTCGTCCACGGGTCGCTGTCCTCCCTCGGCTGGGTCTGTGGTGGGGCACCGGCCGTCGTCGACGCCCTCCAGCGCGTCGTGACCTCGGACGGAACGCTCGTGATGCCAACGCATTCACCAGGCAACATGGACCCCGCCGACATGAACCACCCGCCAGTCCCGGAATCGTGGTACGAAAGCATCCGCGAGCAAATGCCACCTTATCGCCCTGACGTGACACCGACGCAAGGGATGGGCGCCATCGCCGAGTGCTTCCGTTCCTATCCGGAAGTGCGGCGGAGCGCCCACCCACAGCACTCCTTTGCCGCCTGGGGAACCGACGCCGAGTTCGTGACTCAGGACCATTCCCTGGGGTACTCCTTGGGAGAGGACTCGCCACTGGCGCGGGTCTATGACCTCGACGGCGACGTGGTGTTCCTTGACACGACCCACGCCACGAACACCTCGCTTCACCTCGGCGAGTACCGGACCGAAATCGACGTCGATACGACCACCGCCGCCAGCGCGATCCTTGTCGATGGCGACCGCGAGTGGGTCGAGTTCGAGGACCTCGACATCGACGACGGCGATTTCCCAGAGTGCGGCGACGCCTTCGAGCGGGAGCATCCCGACGCGTTCGAGACGGGGACCGTTGGCGTTGGTGACGCGAAGCGCCTCGATCAGCGGGAAATGGTTGATTTCGCCGCGGAGTGGATGGAGAAAAACCGCGAGTGAATGGTTCTATCGGGGCCTCAAGGGATTGCCCACGCCCGGACCGGGCCATTGTTCCCCACTTCATCGGGTCCTCACTCGAACAGTTGCAGAGACGGTGAGAGAAACGACCCGATTCGATCCAACCGTGATCGAAGGAGTTGGTATACGCCCGCGAGTGTCACTCCCCAGGCGGCGTGTCCGACTAATGCCGCTCCGGTCAAGTCCGGAAGCGATGCTGGAAGTCCCAACAGTTGAAGCCACATTGGCATGACGATCCCGGCGGCGAAGAGCCACAGGAACGTGGCAAACACGATCGCCACCTCGAGGCGACCTCGCAACGTCTGCCCCCGTTGGGGGACAATCGTCAACAATGTCGCGTAAATCATGGCGAAGACGACGCTGTGAAACTCGTGGGTTGCCCAGCCGATCACCGGGTCCTCGACTCCATAGAGAGCGCCGATGACGGGCATAATCCCGGCGATCAACTGCATGAGCAGTCCCATGACGACCCCCGCGAGAAGGCCACCGATGACGGCGATGGCTAAGTGTTCGGACGGGACGCCGTAGGTGCCCAGTTTCCCCTGCCCCGTCCGGGCGATCGAAATCTCCCGGTCCCCCCGGGCAAGTTCCACTTCGATCGTCGTTCCGTCGTCGGCGCTCGTTCGAATCACGCCACTGTAACTCTCCACGAGCAGGCGGACGATGTTGAGGCCGAACCCGGAGCGCGGGTCGTCGTATTGGGTAATCGATCCCGATTCCAGGGTTTCACGCTCGCTCTCCGGGAGGCCAGGGCCGTTGTCGTGCACTCGAACGACCACCGTGTGGACCCGGCGTTCGACGGCCAGTGTGACCCGGGGATCCTCGGACTCGTTGTGGCGGGCCGCATTATCCAACAGGTGATAGAAGACCTGCGCCAATCGATCGTTCGCGTACACTGGGACGGCCTCGGGACACGCCGCCTCGAACTCGACGTCCGGAAACGCCGCGGCAACCTCGTCGATCGCCGTGTTCACCGCCGCTTCGAGATCCACCGGCTGGAGGTCCAGGCGCTTCTCGTCCGTGATGGCCAGGGACCCGATTTCTTCGATCGACGCTTCGATGGCCTCACTTTCCTCCGAAATGATTCCCACCGACGACCCGTCCCCGGCCCCTTCCGACTCCGCCAGGATGGATGCATGCCCTTTGATGACCGAGACCGTGTTGAGGACCTGGTCGCGGAGGATTCGATTCAGGGTGGCGAGTCTGTTCGCCTGATGGTTGAGTTGATCCCGATGCCGTCTGCTCCGTGCGGCATACACGCCGACCATCGCCCCGCCGACGCCACCGCCGATCAGGAAGTTCGAAAGGATCGGCCCCGGCGTAATTTGGGTGGGGTTCATGCCGGTCGCCCCGGCGATCGTGGAGAGGACCAACACCCCCATTGCTACCGCGCCGATGACCGTCCAGATGGTTACCGTCCGGACGTAGCTCGTTCGGAAGGTCCCGACCGAGAGTGCGACGCCAAAGGCCGCCAGCCCCAATCCCATGAGCAGTGGTAACAATCCGGCGAAGAGGAATTCCATCGCCGATTTTTGGAGCGTGAGGGCGACAGTAAACCGTGTGAGAAAAAACCCGATCCCGGCAATCACCAGTCCACTGACCGTCAATTCCTCCCGCAAAACGTTATAGCCCATTTGCTCGACTACCAGTGCAAATACGTGCCAGCAAGATAACTATTCCCCCGGGACTCCGATCACAATCAGGGGTGGGAATCGGGATTGTGGCGGCGGTGACCCGGATTGGAGAGCACCAGGAAAGCGAGAACCGTCCCGGTTCCGCGGACGCGAGTGCTTCAGTCGACGTCCCACACGTCCGCGACCGGACTCGACGCAGTGCCATCCTTCTCCCCGTCGGCCTCGCTTTGTCCCCGCCAGTCGCCCCCGTCGGCCGTCCGTCTGGTGCGTGTTGCCCCGTCGTTCCCGCCCCGCGTCGTCGCCGTTGGGGCAGTCGTCCCGGCGTCGTCCGTCGGCGTGGTCGCGTCCGGATCGGCGCCAGACTCGATGCCCGCCAGCGCCGCCTCGGGGTTGAACTCGTGGAGGTCGGGCCGACTCATCGCGTCGACCTGGTTCGCGAACCATGGCGGGAGGTCGTGGTCGGCGCGATCGAACAGGTCGAGCAAGCTGGTGTCGACGAGGTAGGTTGCCCCGTAATCCTCTGGCGAGCGGACGATCCGCCCGGCGGCCTGGATGACCGTCCGGAGGGCGTTCCGGTAGTACCAACCCCACTGGCCGTCCTCGAGGCGGTAGGCGACCCGCGAGTCGTTCGTGTTCGGGAAGGGTGCCTTGCAGAGCACTTGCCAGCGAGCCAGGTCGCCCTCCAGGTCCAGCGCTTCCTCCATCTTTACCGAGAGGAAGACCTCCGGCTCGTCGCTCGCCTTCCAGGCGGCCAGTTGGGCGTCGCGGTCGTCCCGATCGTGGGTTCGCACGCGGGCGCCGACGCCGAAGTCCTGCAGGCGCTCGGCCAGCCGGGACTGGATGGCGTAGGAGTGGGCGTGGACCAGTCCGGGCGAGTCGGGATGTTCGGCCATCAGTTGCACCAGCGTCCGGGCCACCTTCGGCAGCGTCTCGTCGCGGTGCTCGTAGGTCAGTTTCCCCTGCGTGACGTCGTATAGCGGGCGGTTCTCGAGCGGGAACGTGTGACCGACGTCGACCAGTGCGACCTCCGCGGGATCGAGGCCGACCCCGCGGCAGAAGGCGGCCTTATTGAGGATCGTGGCCGAGAGCAGGGTGAAGCGGTTGCCCCGATCCCAGACCGTATGGCGCAGGTAGCGCTCGGGGTCCATTGGCTTGATCGTCAGCGCACCGTCCTCGGCCTGGTCGGCCAGCCAGGTCGTCCCGGACTCGGGATCGCGAAAGTCGTCGACAAACCAGCCCAGTTCCGAGCGCAACTCCTGCAGCCGGTCCCGGCGGGCGGCCTCCTCGGGCGAGAGTGCGTCGTCGACGAGCAGGTCGTCGACCCGGCGCTGACAGACATTCCGCAGGCGGTCGGCGTACTCGACGGCCCGCTCGACCGAGTCCACCTCGGGCACGCGAAGGTCGTCCCAGATTGGCACCGTTCGGTTCGAGAGGTCGATCGTCGCGTACATCTCGGCCCATTCGGCCAGGCCGTGGGCCTCGTCGATCACGCACACGTCGCGCTTGCGGAAGACGTCCGATCCGGCTGTCTGCATGAAATACGCGAGTGTCATCGCGGCGGTCCGGCGGTTCGAGGCGATGGCCCGATCGGAGTAGTACGAACAGCGGTGCTTGACCGAGCAGTCATAGCCCCGTTCGCGGGCGCAGGGTGCGCGATCGACCGGGGTGTCCTCCTCGCCGGCCAGGATGCAGGTGTAGTTGCGTTTCCCCCGGATCACGTTGAGGTCCTCGAGTAGCGGGTCCTCGGCCACGTCGTCGAGTTGTGAGATCTGGGGCGTCGTGTAGTACGCGTCCGTCGCCTCGCTGGGGTCGGCCTCATCGACCGTCCGGGCACAGCCAGCCACAGCGCGGGCCAGGAGGGACTTCCCGCTCCCGGTGGGCGCACGCACCAGCACGACCCGGTTCCCGTCCGCGAAGGCGCCCCGGATCTTCCGGAGCGCGTCTTCCTGGTTGCCGCGGTACTCCGGAGCGGGGAAGGACTCGAAGAGGCGGTCGAGGTTCACCGTCCGGTCGTCTGCGCCCCGGCGTGCTAAACGCACCGATTGGCGACGATTACGGAAGTGCGAGGAGAAAGCCTCGGGCTTCAGCGCGGTGATGAATCCGACATGATAGAGCAGAAAATCCTGTACTGAAGCCGACTGGAATCCCACTGTTTATATTTTCCTTACACGTATTGTGTGATAGACAAGCGACCGACCAACGACGTCTACATCACACTGAAACGGAAAGATGACGGGGCGACGTTGACGTTCATCGCCAAGGAAGCCATCGCCCCGTCGCGGTTACTGTTCGACGACGAGGTGCTGTTCGACACCGGCGACGTCGAACGGGGCGAGACGTTCGAACTGCCGCCGTGACGGACACGGGTCGATCACGCCCGGCCGTTGCAGTCTGAATCCCGCGACGATGGTCACGGGTCCTCACCTCGAGGGCGTAGAAGCAGCCGATCCGTTGCCACCAGTCCGTGGTTTCGACCGTCGAGCTCCGGATTCCAACCGGACTCACCGAGCTATATCGTCGAGTGCTGCTTCGATTTTCCGGGTTAACAGTCTTGCCCCCATATCGTTCGCCAGCGACAGCGCCGACTCGAGGTGCCCCTCGGCCGCGACCCTGTCGTCCCGTTCGCGGGCGATGAGCCCTCGCTGGAAGTGCGACCGGCAGGTGACGACCCTGGCACCCAGGGACGTTGCGCGTTCGTGGGCCGTTTCCAGGGCATCGATCGACGCGTCGTCGTTTCCGGCCGCCCGGTAACAGGCACCGGTTTCGAGGGCAGCCTGGGCGATGGAGTGGGGATCCCCGCCCTCCCGGGCCGATTCCAGGGCGGTCTCTGCATGGTCGATCGCGGCCGCCGTCGAACCGACGTGCCGGTTCGCCCGGGCCAGACCGAGTCGGTGAACGTGAACGATTTCGACCCGGCCCAGTTCCGTCCCGATGTCCAGTCCCTCCTCGTGGCGTTCGAGTGCCGTTTCCGGATCACCGGTTTCCAGGGCGATCCGACCGATCCAGGCCATCGCTTCGGCCTCCGCTTCCCGGTCGCTGATCGCCCTGGCGACCTCCAGCGCCCGCTCCGCGTGCGACCGTGCCGAATTCGGCTCTCCTCGGAGGAGCGCCAGTCCGGCCCACGTGTTCTCGACGAGGGCGATTTGTTTGCTGTCCTCGATCGAATCGGCCAGTTCGAGGCTCGCTTCGAGGTCGGCTTCGGCGGCATCGAACGCGCCGCGGTGCAGGTGCAGTACCGCCCGGTTGCCGTGCATGATCGTCGATGTCTGGCGGTCACGGGCGAGTTCGCTCCGTTCGAGCGTCTCGGCGTACTGTTCGAGCGCCGTGTCCCAGTGTCCGCGTTTCTTCTCGATGGCAGCGAGGTTGCCGAGCGTCTTCATCTCGCCCGAGGGGTCGCCGACCCGTTCTTTAATTTCGCGGGCCCGTTCGAGCGCCTCTACCGCGGGCTCGACCTCGCCGGCTTTCAGATACATCGCGCTCAGGTTGTTGAGACTCGCCGAAAGTCGGTGTGGGTTCTCCGCGCGTTCCGGAATCTCGACGACGCGCTCCATGATCTCGATGCCCTTCTCGACGTCGCCCCGCTGGAGCCTGACCGTCCCGAGTTCGTGGAGGGCCTCGGCCTTGAGGTCATTCCTGTCGAGGGTCGCTGCCATCTCGCGTTCTCGCTCGAAGTACGTTTCGGCGCCTTCAAGTTCGCCCCTGAGCAGCAGCACCCATCCCTTCATGCCCAGGAGGCGGCACCGTTCTTCGGTGGGATCGGCTGCACCGACGGCCAGGCCGTCGTCGGCCAGCCACTCGGCGTCGTCGTATCGGCCCAGATCCGCGTTGATCTTGCTTCGGTACCGGTGGGACTCCCGTATCAGTTCGGGGTCCTCGACCTGCTCGGCCACGTATCGGAAGTTCCGCAGTGCTTCCTCGGACTCGCCGGACGTGTCGTTCACGCGACCCAGGTCGCGCTGGAGGTCGATGACCGTCTCGTCACGGTCCAGGTCCCGGGCCAGGTCGAGCGCCGCTCGATAGGCCTCCCTGGCGACGTCGTGGGCGTAGACGTCCCGGGCGTGGTCACCGCCTCTTCGGAAGAACTCGAGGGCCGCGGCGTCGTTGCCGGCGGCCAGGTAGTGTTCGGCCACGTTCGTCGCCCATTCGTCGACGTCCTCGACCGTCTCCCTGATCGCCTCGGCTGCCCGGCGATGCCGATCGACCGCCGCCGACTCGTCCATCCCCTTCAGGACGACCTCCCGGACGACTTCACTCCTGAACCGGTGTGTCCCACTTTCGCATTCGAAGATCCCCGCCTCGACGAGGGCGTCGATGTAGTCTCGGAGCCGGGCCTCGGGCAGGTCAGTTGCAGCCAACAACTCGTCGAATGGAACGGTCCGGCCGATGACGGCTCCCGTTTCGACGACCGTTCGGGCAACGTCGTCGAGGCTTGCAAGCCGTCGGTCGATCGTTTCCTGCACCTCGGCAGCCACGGGAAACGGTTCGTCGGGCTCCGGATAGATCCCATACTCCGGCTGGACGGATCCCTCGTCCCTGAGGTGTTCGACGCTCTCGGTGACGAACAGGGGATTGCCGCCGGTCTGTCGGTGGAGCGCGGCGACGAAGTGCCCCGGGACGTCGCGTTCGTCAAGCAACCGTTCGACGAGGGACCGCGTCGCCGACCGACCGAATGACTCGAGTTGGATTTCGTCCATGACGTCGTTCTCGATCAGCGGGAAAACCGGGTCCTCGCCACTGAGTTGGGCAGATCTGGCCGCCCCCACCAGAAGGACCGATTCGTGTTCGATCGCCCCCGCGAGATGCGCAAACAGCGCCAGCGTCGCCCGATCGGCTTCGTGGAGTTCGTCGAGGAAGACCACGAGCAGTCGGTCGTCGGTGGCCTCCACGAGCGTCTCTGCCACGGCTGTAAACAACCCGGCCCGGCGGTCTTCGTAGGTTTCGGCGTCCTCTAGGGCGGCTTCGTCGACCGTGTCGAAGGGATCGTCGATGTTCGGCACGTCCTCGAGCGCGTGTCGAAACGGGTGGTATGGGTCCTCGGAATCCGGCCAGGCAGTGCCGGTCGTCGCCAGGGTCCCCTCGTCCCGTAGATCGTCCAGAAACGCCTCGACCAGGGTCGTCTTGCCGATCCCTGCCGTTCCCGTAATGAGAACGCCACGACCGGCGGACCGGGCATCGGCAGCCAAATCGTCCAGTTCGTCCAACGGTTCCTCGCGGTCGACCAGCCGGTCGGCTGGTGGTGCCTGCCCCATACGGACGACGCCGTCCTCGACCTGGGAGACCGCGCCGGCCAGTGAGGCGGCCTCGACGAACTCATCGAGGTCAGCGAGCGGGACCTCGTCGGTCTGACCTCCTCGATCGAGGTGGACGGTTTCGTCACTGATTCGATCGCGAACCTCGGTCGCCAGTTCCTGCCCGCTCTCCGTTACATCGTAGGCGTTTCGAGTCCCCTCGAGGCTCCGAACGTGAGCCTGCCGTTCTCGGACCAGCCCTTTGCTCTTGAGCGTCGAGAGGGTGGCGAGTAATTCGATGTTCCCCGAAAGCGTTTCACTGCTTCCCACGGCCTCGGAGATACCGGGCGTCGACATCGCGAGGGGGACCGATTTCGATCGGGGTGCCTTTTGGGATGATCGGACCGAATCCCCGGTTTCGGCGAGGTGAAGGCAGACGAGTTCCTCGGTCGTGAGGTCGACCATCGTTCCCGACACAGAACTGGCACAGTGGTAAAACTTCTCGCCGTCGGGGGGATCATCCGGATTCGCTTTCCGGCTCGAGCGCGTCGACGTCCTCGGTTTTTGGATCCTCGGGGAGTTGCTCCATGCAGTCGAAACAGAGGAAGTGTTCGGACCCGTCGGCTTCGAATTCCAGCGTGACGCCACCGGTCGGATCGTGGTCGAACGTCCAGAGGTTACCGATGCCGCCGGCGATCGTAACGGGTTTGCCACAACCGTCGCAAGGCTGGGTGGTCACGGATGAAGAAGCGTTCGCGGTGGTGTTAGGCCTGTCGCCTCCGCTCATCGGATCGGGCCTCTCGTCCATCGAAAACCGCATGAATTTTGATGGGTCACCGCGAATCACCTAGTTGGCAATGCACGTCAATACGCTGTTGTACGCTTCGGTCGCCCTCGCGTTGCCGATCACGTTGATCACACTGTCTCTGCTCTACACCCGATACGATTGGCGGTCGTATCGCGTGGGCGTCGACGTCGGGCGGGGCGGGAGTGCCGAGGGGACCGAATCGGGCGATGACGGCGATCTGTCCGAACTGACCATTACGCCGACTGAGACCGAGTCCTCGGAGGGCCCCCGGCCGGGTGCCGGTGGGGTTCGAGGGTGGCTTCGACGTAACCTCTACACGTACTACCGTCGGAACTGAAACGCCAGGGATTGTCCGCTTGGCGCCCTCGTCTCAGCAGGAATCGCTATTTTCTCCCGGAGTCCGTCGTGGGTACCCATGGCCCGAGGTGGCCATCCCGCCGGACCGATCTCGCCCACGTTTATCGCCCCCCAGTCCAAACGCGAAATCATGCGCGTAGACTGCGAGGGCTGTGCTGGCTGTTGCATCGACTGGCGGCCGCTGAGTGATCGGCCGCGCGATCACGAGCGCCGCGGTCCGCACCAGCCCATCGACGACGTCTACAACATGGTTCCGCTCTCTCGTGACGAGGTGGGCGCCTTCGTCGACGGGGGGTACGGTGACGTCCTGGCACCCCGGCTCTGGGAGTCCGAGGAGGGGGTCGAACTTGGTGGCCGTCGGCTCGCGGCAATCGACGACCAGCCAACCTTCTTTATCGGCCTCCGCAAGCCTCCCAAACCCGTCGGCCCGTTCGATACCGACCCCCGCTGGCTGTCGACCTGCGTCTTCCTCGACCCGACCACCCTCCAGTGTCGGATCCACGACGACGACCTGTACCCGACCGAGTGCGCTGAGTATCCGGGGCACAATCTTACGCTCGGCGTCGAAACCGAGTGCCGCCGGGTCGAAACCGAGTTCGGAAACGGGCGACTGCTGGACGACGAACCACCCGAGGAAATCGACGGCCTCCACCTCGGTCCGCAGGCGGTCGGTGCGAAGGTATTCGTCCACCCGGAACCCGAGACGCTGGCGGGCTCGATCGACCGGATCGCGGAGCGGACCCTGACCCGCGAAGATCGCGCCGAGTTCGTGGCGACTGCCGCCGCGTCCGCTCCCGGGACGCTCGAACGCAATGAGGGCCGGTACGAGGAAGCGAAAACACAAGTGCTCGAAGCCGATTCGTGGGCCGGCCGGGCGATCGAGGACTGGCTCGACCTGGCCAATGCTGGTGGAACGCCCGCGCCAACACCCGGGAAGGCCATCGAGTTAGAGGAGGATCGCGGTGCACCGGGAACGCCCGGATGGGGTGCGTGACCGGGCGTTTCGGGGAAGGTCCTGCTTCCCGGCGCGGGAAGACTGAAGGTCCTCCCACCCCTCCGTTCAGTATGCGCGTTTGTGTAACTGGAGCAACTGGATTCATCGGGTCGCGGCTTGTCCCCGCGTTGCTGGGGGCGGGACACGAAGTGACAGTCGTCACTCGGGATCCATCGGGATACGAGCCACCAGCCGCTGACGTGCGCGTGGTCGAAGGCGATTTGCTCGAGCCCGGAAGTTTCGACGAGGCGCTCGAGGCCGTCGACGCCGCCTACTACCTCGTGCACTCGATGGGCGGCGACGGCGATTTTAAGGAACGGGATCGACGAGCCGCCACGAACTTCCGGGAGTCCGCAGCTGCGGCTGGCGTCGATCGGGTGATCTATCTCGGGGGGCTGGGCGGCGAGGAGGACGAGGAATCGCTCTCGGACCACCTCAAATCCCGCCGGGAAGTGGAACACCTCCTCGGCGAGGGGGAGTACGACCTCACTGTCCTCCGGGCGGCCATCGTCATCGGCGCGGGGAGCGCGAGCTTCGAGAT